>JBQCCU010000397.1:0-4727 GCA_051961935.1 Amnibacterium sp.
TCGGCAGCGACAGGATGATGCCGAACTCGCCGAGGCTCACGACCATCGCGACCAGGTTGCCGTTGCGGAAGCTCGGGATCCGGAGCAGGCCGAAGTCGACCAGGTTCGGCAGCCCCCGGCGGGTGCGGCGCAGCCCCCGGATCACGAAGGCGACGAGCACGACGAGCGCGAGCGCGAACGCCACCGGGATCGGCGACAGGTCGAACGGCCACGACCAGCCGCCGATCTCGAGGCGCGTCCCGGTCGTCCACCAGCCGTACTGGCGGCCCTCGATCAGGCCGAAGGCGAGCGCGCCGAAGCCGACCGCCACCGCGAGCGCCCCGAGCCAGTCGATCCGCCCCGACCGCTCCGCCCTGGACTCCGGCACGAACAGCAGCGCACCGGCGATGATCGCGGCCCCGATCGGCAGGTTGATGCCGAACGCCCACCGCCAGGAGAACGCGGTGGTCAGCCAGCCGCCGAGCAGCGGGCCCACCGCGGCCATGCCGCCGATCGTCGAGCCCCAGACCGCGAACGCGATGCCCCGCTCCTTGCCGGTGAACGTCGCGTTGATGAGCGAGAGGCTGGTCGGCAGGATCATGGCCCCACCGAGGCCCTGGACCACGCGGGTGCCGATCAGCAGCGGCCCCGACGCGGCGAACGCGGCGACGACCGAGGCGATCGCGAAGACGACCGTCCCGACCACGAGCAGGCGCCGCCGGCCGAGGCGGTCGGCCACGACGCCGAAGACGAGCAGCGTCGCCGCGAAGACGAGGGTGTAGGACTCCTGCACCCACTGCACGTCCGTCGACGACAGGCGCAGGTCCCGCACGATGTACGGCACCGCCACGTTCACGATCGTCGAGTCGACGACGATCAGCGCCACGCCGAGGCTGATCGCCACGAGTCCCAGCCAGCGTCCCCGGTCGCTCATCCCCATCCTCTCCTTCGGTGACCGAAGTATATGGCGGCCGTATGGAGGCTCGCTACAATCGCGGCATGGAGGAGCGGGAGCCGCAGGCGCCGCGGACGGCGCAGCCGGAGACGGCCGCCCTGCGCATCCTCCAGGTGGCGATGGGGGACGCGCAGCAGGCGCTCGGCCACCGGATGCGCATGATCCCCACCGATCTCGCGGCGATGGCGCACCTCTCCTCGAGCGGTGAGCCGCTCGGGCCGACCGACCTCGCCGGGCGCCTCGGCCTCAGCCCCGGCGCGACCACCGAGCTCGTCGACCGTCTCGAGCGCGCCGGCCACCTGCTCCGGCAGCGCGACCTCGCCGACCGCCGCCGCGTGCGCCTGGTGCCGTCGCCGAGCGCCCGCGACGAGGTGCTCGGCCGCCTCGGATCCCTGCTGGACGCGCTCGACGCGATCGCGAACGACTTCTCGGACGAGGACCGCGACGTGATCCGCGACTACCTCGACCGGGTGATCGCGGCCTACCGGGAGTACGCCGGCGAGGAGGGCTGACCCTCAGCGGCCGCCGGTGGGCAGCCGCTGGGTCGCGGCCCCGTCCGACTGCTCGGCCATCGCCACCGCGTCCGCGGCGCGGATGAGCGCGAGGTGCGAGAGCGCCTGCGGGGTGTTCCCGGCCTGGCGGCGATCGCGGGTGTCGTACTCCTCGCTCAGGAGCCCGAGGTCCGACGCCGCGGCGAGCAGGCGGTCCATCATCGTCTTCGCGTCGTCGAGGCGCCCGGAGCGCGCGTACTGCTCGGCGAGCCAGAACCCGCAGGCGAGGAAGGGGTTCTCGCCGGGCGGCAGGCCGTCGGACGACTCCTTCGTGCGGTAGCGGAGGGGGAGGCCGTCCTGCATCAGGTCGTGCTCGATCGCCGCGACGGTGCCGAGCATCCGCGGGTCGTCGGGCGCGCAGTAGCCGACCTGCGGCAGCAGCAGCAGCGAGGCGTCCACCTCGTCCGACCCGAAGTACTGGGTGTACGTGTTGCGCTGCTCGTCGAACCCGTGCCGCTCGATGTCGGCGCGGACCTCGTTCCGGAGGCGCTCCCACCGATCCGCCGGCCCGTCGAGCCCGAAGTCGCGGACCCCGCGCACCGCGCAGTCGAGCGCGGCCCAGATCATGGCCCGGCCCTGGGTGTAGTAGTGCGCGTCGCCGCGGGCCTCCCACAGCCCCTGGTCCTTCTTGCCGAGGTGGTCCTCCAGGAACTCCATGAGCGCCCGCTGCAGCGACCAGGACAGCGCGGTCTCCTTGATCCCCGCCGCCCGCGCCTCCTGCAGGGCGACCATGACCTCGCCGATCACGTCCGCCTGGTACTGGAGCGACGCCGCGTTGCCGACCCGCACCGGGCTCGAGCCCTCGTACCCGGGCAGGCTGTCGAGCTCGAACTCGTTGAGCCGCCGCGCGCCGTCGATCCCGTACATGATCTGCAGGTCCTGCGGGTCCCCGGCGATCGCGCGGAGCAGCCAGTGGCGCCAGTGGTCGACCACGTCGCGGTAGCCGTGCCGCACGAGCACGGAGATGGTGAGGGAGGCGTCGCGCAGCCACACGTAGCGGTAGTCCCAGTTGCGGGGGCCGCCGAACTGCTCGGGGAGCGAGGTGGTCGCGGCCGCGACGATGCCGCCCGTCTCGGCGTGCGTGAGCGCCCGCAGCACGAGCAGGCTGCGCCGCACGGCGTCGGAGTAGGGGCCGGTGTACGTGTTCCGGTCCGCCCAGTCCGCCCACCAGCGCCGCGTGCGCCGCAGCGTCCTGTCGAAGTCGGGGGCGGGGGGCGTCGGCTTGTGCGAGGCGTACCAGGTCAGGCTCAGGTCGACCGTCTCGCCCTCCTTGACCTCGAACTCGGCGACGTGCTTGGTGCCGTCCGCGTGGAGCTCCGGCCCGCGTACCACGACCGAGTCGGGCCCGGCGACCGCGACGATGGCGGGCGGCTTCGCCGAGCGGTCCTTCGTCACCCACGGCACCGCGCTCGCGTACTCGAACCGCAGCCGCAGCTCCTGCCGCATGACGACGGTGCCCCGGATGCCGCGGACGCGGCGGAGGATGTTCGGCTCCCCGTCGTTGCGGGGCATGAAGTCGAGCACCTCGACCTCGCCCTCGCCGGTGCTCCAGCGGGTGATGAGGCAGAAGTCCTTCTCGCCGTAGCGCCGCTCGGCGGTCGCGCCCACCGCCTGGGGCGCGAGCTGCCAGCGGCCGTCGTCCACGTCGCCGAGCAGCGCGCCGAACATCGCCTCGGAGTCGTAGCGCGGGCAGCACAGCCCGTCGATGCTGCCGTCCGGACCGATCAGGGCGCCGGTGAAGCAGTCGCTGATGAACGCGTAGTCCTCGATCCTGGCGGGCATGGGGTCAGTCTCTTCTCCGGCGACCCCCGCTCCTTGTGGATTCGCTCCGAGCCCGGGGGCGGAGTCGGGAGGAATGCACCCGTGCCGCACTCGCCGTTGAGGTCGGTCACGGGTTGGTGCCGCACACTACCAACAGTTGTATGAAGGCAAGGAGGATGTGCATGGGTAAGGGAGTCGCAGTCGTCACCGGCGGGAGCGCGGGGCTCGGGCGCGCGAGCGTGCGGGAGCTCGCCGCGCGGGGCTGGGATGTGGGCATCCTGGCGCGGGACCAGGGCGGCCTGGACGGCGCGGCGGCCGAGGTGGAGGCCGCGGGCAACCGGGCGCTGGCCGTGCCCACCGACGTCGCGGACCGGAAGGCGGTCGAGGCCGCGGCCGACCGCATCGAGGCCGAGCTCGGGCCGATCGACGTCTGGATCAACGACGCGATGGTGGGCGTCTTCGGCGAGTTCACCTCCACGGACCCGGACGACTTCGAGCGCGCGGTGCAGGTGAACTTCTTCGGCTTCGTGAACGGCACGCGGGCGGCGCTCCACCGGATGGAGCGGCACGGCCGTGGCTCGATCGTGCACGTCGGCTCGGCGCTCGCGCACCGCGGCATCCCGCTGCAGGCCGCCTACTGCTCCTCGAAGCACGCGATCAAGGGGTTCACCGACAGCCTCATCACCGAGCTGCGGCACAACGACTCGCCGATCACCGTGTGCGAGGTGGACATGCCGGCGATGAACACCATCCAGTTCAACTGGGTCAAGTCGCAGCTGCCGCACCACCCCCAGCCCGTTCCCCCGATCTACCAGCCGGAGATCTGCGCGAAGGTCGTCGTCGACACCGCCGAGCGGCCGCGCCGACGCGTGTGGGTGGGGGAGTCGACCGTCTTCACGATCATCGGCAACCGGCTGAGCTCCCGGTTCGCGGACTGGTACCTCGCCCGCACCGGGTACAAGGGCCAGCAGGCACCGAACGCGCAGCAGCCGATGATCGGCCCGAACCTGTACGAGCCCGTCGCGGGGGATCAGGGCGCGCACGGCATCTTCGACTCGCGCTCGATGGCGATCAGCCCGCAGACCTGGGCCATCCGGCACCGGCCGATCGCCTACGCCGCGGCGGCCGCCGCGGCCGCGGGAGCGGTCGCTGCAGCGGTCGCGGGCGTCCGCACGGTCGCCTGAGCCCCCTCCCGGTCGGGCGCGGCGGTCCCGGTGCTGCCGTACCTGTTCGGGATGCAGGGGCTGCCGGCGGTGCTCGTCTCAGCGGGCCTCGTGGGCATCACCCTCCTCGCGACCGGCGCGGTGGTCGGGCTGCTCTCCGGCGCCTCACCGCTCGCCCGCGGCCTGCGGCAGCTGCTCATCGGCTACGGGGCGGCGGCGGTCACCTACCTCCTCGGCCTCCTGATCGGCGGCACCGCGGGCTGAGCCCGCCCTTCCATCGCGCCGTTCCGGAGTTCTCTCGCGACACGCCGCGTGTGG
>JBQCCU010000398.1:0-5165 GCA_051961935.1 Amnibacterium sp.
ATGGGAAGTACTGGTTCGCGACCTCCGCGCCGCCCGTGGTGAGGCGGCCGCGGGCGGACGTCTGCACGAGGTATGCCGTCACGTCGCGACCGATGAAGCGCACGAGCACCGGGGCGAGGGCGGCCACGACCAGCGGGCCGAGGCAGAGGATCACGACCGCCCCCCTGACCCGCGCGAACCGGATCGCGAACAGCGCCGCGACAACGATGAGGCCGACGAGCGACTTCGTCTCGAAGCTGAGCACGGCGAGGCCCGCGGCGAGCACGAGCAGCAGCACGACGCTGAACCGCGCCCGCACGACGAACAGGTAGGCGAGGCAGCCGACCGCGAGGATCACGGAGAAGCGGCTGAGCGCCGCCGGGTGCTGGAACGGCCCGTTCAGCGGATGGATCCCCGCGACCGCGGCGAGCGGCCCGTGGTGCATGGTCAGCTGCGCCCACTGCGCGGGCAGCGCGAGGTTCACGATCGCGGTGAGGCCGATGAGCACCGTCGCGACCGCGCCGGCGCGGAGGATCATCCGCAGGTCGCGGCGGCTCCACTGCAGCTGCGCGAGCGCGAACGCGAACAGCACGCCCTTGATCGAGATGTAGCCGGCGCCGAACGCGGTGCTGAGCGCCACGTGCTGCGTGACGCTGCTGAGCCCCGCGAACACGAGGTAGACGAGGAACGCGAGGCCGCCGGGCAGCCAGCGCAGGCCACCCTTCGTCGCGAGCCGCCGAGCGCTGAACGCGACGAGCGCGAGCGCGACGACGGCCTCGTCCGAGTAGCTGCCGATCGGGCCGATCACGTTCTGGATCGGCACCGCGAGCGCGATCACGATCGCGGCGAGCAGCGCGAACGCCTTCGGCCGGAACGCGGCGATCGCGATCAGCACGGCCGCGAGCGCGATCGCGACCGGCGCGATCGGGTTGACCACCGCCGTCGCCATGACGAGCGCGCCGACGGCCGCCGAGCCGAGCACCCAGTAGGGCGTGGCCCGGGGACCGCGCGGCAGCGAGGGCCGGCGCGGCTCCCGGAGCTCCTCCGCCTCGGCCACGACGGCGGCCTCTGCCGTGCTGGTCATCAGGCCTCGCTGACCACCGGGGCGGTGCGGGGCGCCGAGTTGCGGAGCGCTTCGCGGGTGACGACGAACAGGAACGCGATCGCGATGCCGACCGCGAGGGCGATCAGCAGGTCGACGAGGAACACGGGGGAGTTCGCCGACGCCGGGACGATCGGGGCCTCCACCACGGTGCCGGTCACGCCGATCGTCGCCGAGGCGGTGCCCTGGGTCTGGATCTGCTTGATCAGGCTCTCCGAGACGGCGCCGGCGAGCTGAGCCGCGCCCTTCGGGGTGCCGGCGGTGGCGGAGATCGTGATGATCGCCGTCTTCACCGTCGAGGAGGCGCCCACGTCGTTCTGCAGCGCGCTCGCGTTGGTCTTGAGCCCCAGCTGCTGGATGGCCGGGTCGAGCACGGCCGCGGTGGTCGCGAGCTCCGTGTAGGTGGGGATCTGGTCGCTCACGAAGGACGCGGCGTTCGCCACGGTGCTCGGGCTCGCGGAGCTGACCTCCGGCTTGATGAGCACCTTCGTCTCGCTCGTGTAGCGGGCGGGGGTGAGCACGGCTATGACCATCCCCACCACGAGGCAGGCGACGAGGGTCGCCACGATGGCGATCCAGTTCCGTCGGATGGTCTGCAGCACATCTCGCAACTGCATTTCGGGCCTTTCTGAATCCGGCACGGGCGCGGAAGGCCGGTGCTCGAGGTGTCGCGGGGGTAGGGGTGTGCACGACCATGGGTGTCGGCCGGGTGGGTGGGTGGCCGAGGTCGCGTCCGGTGACACGGATCAGGGCATTGTTCCACCGCCCTCCGGGCCAGGTCGTGCCCCCCGTTCGGGGGTCATAGGTACTTGGTCAGGAACTGGTGGAGGTTCCGGCGCACCGCCGGCGACAGCAGCGCCAGGCCGTGCAGGGCGCCCGGCACGACGATCAGCTGCACCGGCACCTTCGCGGTCTCCAGGGCCTTCTGCATCGTCTGCGCCTGCTGCACCGGCGTCAGCTCGTCCGCGCCGTTGATGAGCAGCGTCGCCGGATCCGTCTTGTCGACCGCCGTGATCGCGCTCGCGGCCTGCGCGTTCCGGCAACTGGTCGGCGTCAGGTTCGTGCAGCCGAGGTAGTTCTTCGCCAGCTCCACCGCGGTGCCGGTGTTCCGGCCGAGCGTCTCGGCCTGCGGGGTCATCACGGCCATCCCGGAGATGGCGATGACCGCCTTCACCCGGGTGCCGGTGGTCTGTGCGCCGGCGCCGCGCATCCCGGCTTCGAGGGCGACGTTGCCGCCGACGGTGCTGCCGAGCAGCGCGAAGCGCGTCGGGTCGAGCCCGAACCGGCGCACCTGCTTCGCCTTGCGCAGCCAGGTGAGCGCGTTCGTCACGTCGTCGACCTGCGCGGGATAGGGGTAGGCGCCGCTCGGGCGGTAGTCGATCGAGAAGGCGGCCATGCCCCAGCGGGCGAGGGAGGTGCAGAGGTCGCGCTGCGTCGGGTCGTTCCGCAGCCCCGGCTTGAGGCCGCCGCTGTGGATGAGGATCACCGACGCCCGCTTGCCGAAGTGCCCGGCCGGCAGGCAGGCGTCGAGCAGCAGGTGGTTGGTCCCGTCGGTCCAGTACTCGAGCCCGGACTGCACGTTCAGCGTGTTGTTCATGCTCGGCTGCAGCGTCTGAACGGCGGTGGGGGTCGCGCCGCAGCCGGTGAGGGCGAGCGCGGCGGCGGTGAGGGTGGCGAGCAGGGCGGGCAGTCGCCGGCGGGGACGGGTGCGGACGGATGGCAGCGCTGGCATACGGGGGGCTCTCACGTTCGGGCGGGAGATACGGATCAGGACTCGGTGGGTGCCGATCCTGGCGCTCATCATGCTGCAGGGATAGGGGTTGCCGTAACACTCCCGTTACGGTTCGGTCCCTCAGACACGCCTGGTGCCGCCGGACTTTCAGCCCGCGAGCAGGAAGACCCAGGAAACCGGGGACGAAAGTCTCTGGCCCTCGCTGCGCCTCATGGTGTTGCTCTCGTCGTCATCCGGCGAGCGGCCGCAGGCCCACGGCCACGCCTCGTCGAGCCGCTCCGACCGTTCAGGTTCTCGGCAGGCGCGGGGGACAGCCCCCGCCGCCCGGTCCCCGATACGGTCCACAAGAGGCGTCCACCCAGCGCCTCACGACCGAACGGAGCCCGACCCGTGAAGAAGCGCACCCTGACCGCGCTCGCCCTGCTCGCCGCCGCGGCCTTCACCGCATCCGTGGCCGCGCCGGCCGACGCGGCGAACCCCGTCCTGCACTTCAGTGCGGCGGAGCCGAACTCGCCCGGCTCGGACCGCGGCGGGAACACGAGCTTGAACGGCGAGTGGGTGCGCCTGAGCAACTCGAGCCGCACCGCCTCCTACGTGCTCACCGGATGGACGATCCGGGACCGCGCGAACCACGTCTACAAGTTCGGCTCCTTCACGCTGAAGCCGGGTGCCTCCGTCACGCTGCACACCGGGGCCGGCACGAACACGAGCACGAGCCGCTACTGGGGTCAGCGCTGGTACGTCTGGAACAACACCGGCGACGAGGCCTACCTGAAGACCTCGGGCGGCGTCACGAAGGACACGTGCACCTGGCCGAGCACGCGCGACGGCGTCGTGGTGGTCTGCTGATGGGCTTCGTGTTCCGCCGCTCGATCCGCCTTGGCAAGCGCGGCCGGCTCAACCTCTCGAGTAGCGGCGCATCGGTGAGCGAACGCATCGGACGGCTCACCCTCAACTCCCGCGGCGGCGGCTCGTTCCGCCTGATGCGCGGGCTTTCGTTCCGCTTCGGGAAGCGCTGAGCGCCAGTGACCGCTCCGGCACGTCCCCCGCTTGTCCGTCAATCGGGGGACAAGGCGGAACGACCGTTCCACCCGTGCGACCATGGGTGGATGCCGACCTGGGGGATGGTGCTGCTCATCGTGCTCGCGGTGTGGCTCGTCCTCAGCGTGCTCCTCGCCTTCGCGATCGGCCGGGCGATCCGCATCGCGGATCGACGCAGCCCGCGGAAGCCGCACAAGGGGGCCCGACGTGCTCCGAGGGCGAGAAGGGGGGCCGGTCACCACCTGACGCACGCGCGCCGCGAGTAACGCGCTCGGCTCGGCTTGTCGAGCCGAGCCGAAGCCACGTTCTCGGTATACACGTCAGGTGGTGATCTTGACGGTCGTGCTCTCGATCGCGGGTGGCTGGATCGGCATCTCGACGATCGCCGCGTTCGCGATCGGACGCGCGATCGCGATCGCTGACCGTCGATCCAGCAGGCCTTCCTCGTCGAGGGATGTCGTCCGCTCACGGCGGACGAGAGGGCGGCCGCCGGTGGGGAACCCCGTCGTCCCGCTTCGGAAGATGACAACCGGTTAGCGGGCAGGTAGCTCGGAACCGCGCCTGAGCGGCGCGGCCATGGACCGCCGTTCCGACAAGAAGGGCCCGCAGCGTTTCCGCCACGGGCCCTTCCGCGTCTCAGTCGCTCAGAGCGGCTGGATGTTCTCGGCCTGCGGGCCCTTCTGGCCCTGCGTCACCTCGTAGGAGACGCGCTGGTTCTCCTCGAGGGAGCGGAACCCGCGCCCCGCGATGGCGGAGTAGTGGGCGAACACGTCGGGGCCACCCTCGTCGGGAGCGATGAAGCCGAAGCCCTTCTCGCCGTTGAACCACTTCACGGTGCCGTTCGGCATCCTGTACTTCCTTCGTTTCTGGCTGGACGTCGCGTGTCGTCACGCGACGGTTCGTTCCGCTGACACGTCCGCCTTCAACTGCACACCGCGCCCCAGGGCCGGTGGTACTGCCTTCAACCGATGTTCAACACAACTGCAGCCCGAGTCTAGGGCGCTCGCCGGGGCTGGTGGGGCGCAAGGCTCGTCAGGCGCGTCTCGGCAGCGGCGGAACGGTCACGCCCCTCTGCGCCGCCAGTCGATTCGAGCTCGGTCCACGCGACGACTCGGGCGGTCTGCGCGCCCGAGGTCGACGAGCAAGCCGGTAAGCGCCATCGCCGTCTGTCGGGACTCGTCGACCGCGTGCCGGTGCATCGCCGAGGACTCCTCGTGGCCGTCGCTCACCGACAGAGGGTCGGCTGCGGGCGGCCGGCGCCAGTGGAAGGCGGCGGTCTTCACCGGCGGTTCGATCACGGGGATCGACCCC
>JBQCCU010000399.1:0-7792 GCA_051961935.1 Amnibacterium sp.
TCACCGAGGCCCGCGTGCGGCTCGCCGAGCTCGTCCGGCAGCGGGACGAGGTGTCCGGCGCCCTCGCCGCCGCCCGCCGCGAGCTCGCCGACGCCCGGGAGCGCGCCGCACGCCTCGACGGGCAGGGCCGGGACCTCGACATGCGCCTCTACGAGCAGCAGGTGTCCCTCGCGGCGCTGCTCGAGCGCGCCCGCACCGAGGTCGGGCTCGACGAGGCGGCGCTGATCGAGGAGGCGGATCCGCAGCTCGACCGGCAGGCGGAGGAGCGCCGCCTCCGCAGCGCCGAGCGGCGGCTCGCGCAGCTCGGCCGGGTGAACCCGCTCGCGCTCGAGGAGTTCGCGGCGCTCGAGCAGCGCCACACGTTCCTCGTCGACCAGCTCGCCGACCTGCACCGCACCCGCGCCGACCTGCTCACCATCGTCGAGGAGCTCGACGCGAAGATGCGGACGATCTTCGAGGCCGCCTACGCCGACACGGAGGCCGCGTTCGCCCGCATCTTCCCGGTGCTGTTCCCCGGTGGATCCGGCCGGCTCACGCTCGTGTCCGGCGACGGCCCCGACAGCGCGGGGATCGAGGTCGCGGTGCGGCCCGCAGGCAAGAAGATCGAGCGGCTGTCGCTGCTCTCCGGCGGTGAGCGCTCGCTCGCCGCGGTCGCGTTCCTGCTCGCGATCTTCACCGCGCGGCCGAGCCCGTTCTACATCCTCGACGAGGTCGAGGCGGCGCTCGACGACGCGAACCTCGGCCGGCTGCTGGAGGTGATCTCCTCGCTCCGGGACGCCTCGCAGCTCATCCTCATCACGCACCAGAAGCGCACGATGGAGATCGCCGACGCCCTCTACGGGGTGTCGATGCGGCAGGACGGGGTGTCCCAGGTGATCGGGCAGCGGCTCGGCGCCCGCGTCTGAGTCAGCGACCGGTGGCGGCGGCCGTCCCCACCACCGCCGCCGCCGGCGCGGAAGGCGATCCTTGCGGGGAGTCGGAGCGCGGCGCAGACGGTGACGGCGGCGAGCAGTCGAACGGGCTGGGGCATGGAATTCCTTCGGAACTCCAATTCCCGGGTAGCGGCTGTGGGACAACGGTATCCGTGTGGGAACATCCTCCGGTATCCCGTATTCGGGTCGCATTCCCTATTCGCTGCGGATCAGCCTTCACGGCGTGAGAAGGCGCTCGCCCGCTCCACCTGGTCGCGGGTGAGGGCGACGCCCGTGTAGCGCTCGAACTGCCGTGCCGCCTGCAGCGCGTGCACCTCGGCCCCGGTGATCACGGCGACGCCCGCCGCGCGGGCCGCGCGCACGAGCGGGGTCTCGACCGGCAGGGCGACGACGTCGAACACCCTGGTCGCCGCCCGGATCATCGGCTCGGGGAAGGCGAGCGCGGCGGCGTCCGGGCCAGTCATGCCGAGCGGTGTCACGTTCACGAGCACCTGGTGGCCGGGCTGCGCCTCGGTGTCGAAGGCGGCACCGAATCGGTCCGCGAGCGCGGATCCGGTCTCCCGATTGCGCGCCGTGATCGTGAGATCGGCGAATCCGGCCGCGCGGAACGCGGCGGTCACCGCGGCGGCCATGCTGCCGCTGCCCCGGATCAGCACCCTCGCTTCCCTGGGCACGGAATGGGACCGGAGCAGCTGCTCGACCGCCTCCACGTCCGTGTTCGAGGCGGTCAGCCGGCCGTCGTCGTTCACGATCGTGTTCGCCGCGTCGATCGCCGCGGCCGAGGGCTCGACCTCGTCCACGAGGGGGAGGACCGCCGACTTGAAGGGCATCGAGACGGAGCAGCCCCGGATGCCGAGGGCCCGCACACCGCGGATCGCCCCCTCGATGTCGGTCGTGGTGAAGGCCTTGTAGGCGAAGTCGAGGCCGAGCTCGTCGTAGAGGGCGTTGTGGAAGCGGGTGCCGAGGTTGCTCGGCCGTCCCGCGAGGGAGATGCAGAAGGTCGTGTCCTTGCTGAGGGTCGGCACGACTGCGATCCTCCCGCGCCTGCCGTGTTCCCGTGACCTACCGCTGTTCGCCGTGCAAGGGCTCCTTGGGCGGCGAGAGGTGGCACGTCACCGGGGTCAGACCGCGGGTGCCGCCGCCTTCGGCGCGAAGCTCGCCGCGACCGCCGCGATGTCCTCCCGGCCGTGGCCCTCCTCGCTCGCCTGCTCGAACGCGGCGACCAGCGCGTCGACGAGCGTCGTGGGCACGCCCGCGTCCGCCGTCGCGCTGCGGATGAGCCGGAGGTCCTTCAGCAGGCCGTCGAGCCCGAACTGCGGGTCGAACCGCTCCTCGAGCACCGCCTTGCCCTTCGTCTGCAGGTAGGGGCTGTCCGCGGCGCCGCCCGAGACCGTCTCGAGGAACTTCGCCGGGTCGAGGCCGAAGGCCCGCGCCTGCTGGATGCCCTGCGCGGTGCCGGCCGTGAGCGTGGCGACCCAGCCGTTGGCGACGAGCTTCATGGCGCTCGCCGGCCCCGGCTCGTCGCCGAGCCAGACGGTCTTCGCCCCGACCGCGTCGAAGACCGGCTGCACCGTCGCGTGCGCGGCGGCGGGGCCGGAGGCGAGCACGGCGAGCCTGCCGTCCTCCGCCGGCTGCTTCGTGCCGACCATGGGGGCGTCGATCATGGTGAGCCCCCGCTGCTCGGCGAAGCGGGCGAGGCGCGCGATGCCGTCGCGGCCGACCGTGGCCGACTGGACCCAGACGGCGCCGTCCTTCAGCGCGCCGGCCGCCCGCTCCATCACCTCGGCGACCGCATCCGCGTCGAACAGCATGGTGATCACCACGTCCGCGTCGCGGACCGCCTCGGTGAGGTCGCCCGCGACGGTCGCGCCGTCCTTCCCGAGCGGCTCGGCGCGCTCGACGTGCCGGTTCCAGACCGTGACCGGCAGGCCGGCCCGCAGCATCGCGTGCGTCATGCCGACGCCCATCGTGCCGGTGCCGAGCAGGGTGACCTTCGGTGCGTCCGCCATCGTCATCGTCCCTTCGTCGGCTGCGACGGTACGTCCGCGCCCCTGGAGGATGTCCGAATCCGTGGCCCCGGTAGCCTTTGAGCCATGGCGGAGCGCACCCTCGGATTCGGCGCGCGGCTGCGGAACCTCTTCGGTGCCGTCCGGACCATCGACGAGGACACCTGGGAGGACCTGGAGGCGGCCCTGATCGGCGCCGACTTCGGCCCCGACATCACCGAGGCGATGATCACCGACCTCCGCGAGAAGGTCGACCGGTTCCGGGTCACGGACCCGAAGGACCTGCAGCGGATGCTCCGCGAGGACGTCGAGGAGCGGCTCGCCGGGTTCGATCCGACGCTCAAGCTGTCGGAGCGGCCGGCCGTCGTGCTGATGGTCGGCGTGAACGGCGTGGGCAAGACGACGACGATCGGCAAGTTCGCGAAGTTCCTCGGCAACTACCAGCGGTCGGTGCTCGTCGGCGCCGCGGACACGTTCCGGGCGGCGGCGGTGGAGCAGGTGGCCACGTGGGCGGAGCGCGCCGGCGCCCGCGTCGTGCGGCCGCAGCACCCGGGCCAGGACCCCGCGTCCGTCGCCTACCAGACGGTCGAGCAGGCCCAGCGGGACGGCACCGAGATCGTGCTCATCGACACCGCCGGCCGGCTGCACACCAAGGGTGGGCTCATGGACGAGCTCGGCAAGATCAAGCGCGTCGTCGAGAAGCTCGCGCCCATCTCGGAGGTGCTGCTCGTGCTCGACGCGACGACCGGGCAGAACGGCGTGCTGCAGGCCGAGGCGTTCATCGAGCACGCCGGGGTGACGGGGCTCGTGATCACGAAGCTCGACGGCTCGGCGAAGGGCGGCTTCGTGCTGCGCGTGCAGGACGAGACGGGCATCCCGATCAAGCTGATCGGTCAGGGCGAGCGCATCGGCGACCTCACCGGCTTCCCCCCGCACGTCTTCGCGCAGAACCTCGTCGGCGCCTAGCCGACCCGGCTGTTGCCACTTCCTGCGGCTTCGAGGGGTTCAAAGCCGCACGAAGTGGCAACACCTAGCGGGGCTGGGCGCGGTACTGCGCCGCGAGCTCGCGGTAGGTGGCCGCGTTGCGGCGGATGCGCGCGAGCTCCTCGTCGGTGATCGGCCGGCGGACCTTCGCCGGCACGCCGGCGACGAGCGAGCGCGGCGGGACCTCGGTGCCCTCGAGCACGACGGCGCCGCCCGCGACGAGCGAGCCGGCGCCGATCACCGCCCCGTTCAGGACGGTCGCGTTCATGCCGATCAGGCACTCGTCGCCGATCGTGCAGCCGTGCACGACGGCTCCGTGACCGATGCTGACGTCCCGGCCGATGGTCGCGGGGGACCCGGGGTCGCAGTGCACGACCGCGGTGTCCTGCAGGTTGCTCCCGGCGCCGAGCACGATGTCGTCGCGATCGCCGCGGAGCACCGCGCCGAACATCACGACGGCGCCCTCCGCGAGGCGCACCCGTCCGATGAGCGAGGCGGGGGGGGCGATGAAGGCGGACGGCGCGACCTCGGGTCGGGCGTCGTCGAACTCGTACTCGGGCACGGCAGCACGCTACGGCCATCGTCCGCATCGCGGCCGGATGCCGTCGACCGGTGGCGGGATCGCGGCGGTCCTCCCCGGTGGTGCCACGGGAGGATGCGTCGCATGCGCTTCGTCGACGCCGCCCCGCCCGAGACCCCGGCGACCCGCGCCGCGCTCGAGCTCATCACCCGGTACGGCTCGCGCGCGCTCGTCGACCACAGCATCCGCTCCTGGTACTGGGCGGCCGGCTTCGCCGAGACCACCGGCATCGCCCCGGCGGACCGCGAGCTGCTCGCGGTCGCCGCGTTGCTGCACGACGTGGGCCTGATGCCCGCCTTCGACAACGTGGCGCTGCCGTTCGAGACCGCAGGCGGCCACGTCGGCTGGGCGGTGACGGCGGGCGCCGGCTGGGCGACCCACCGCCGCGACCGCGTCGTGGCGGTGATCGAGCGGCACATGTGGGTCGAGGTCGATCCCGCGGACGACCCGGAGGGGCACCTGCTCGAGATCGCGACGGGCCTCGACATCTCCGGGGCGAGGGCGGGGGTCCTTCCCGACGGCTTCGTGCGCGAGGTGCTCGCCGCCCATCCCCGCGGCGACCTGGCCGCCGAGTTCACCGCCTGCGTCACCGACCAGGCGGCGCGGAAGCCGGACTCGCAGGCCGCGCGCATCGTCGCGGGCGGCGTGGCGGCGCGGCTCGCCGCGCATCCGCTCGGGTAGGGCTCAGCGGAGCGCGCCGACCCGGTCCAGCAGCTCCTCGTCCACCTCGAGCTCGAGCGCCTCGTGGACCGTCTCCCAGACCCGCTCCGAGCGGGCCGCGACGATCGGCGCGGTGACCTGCGGATGCGTCAGCAGCCACGCGAGCGCGAGCGCGGCGGTGCTCACCGACCGCTCCCGGGCGAGCCCGCGGAGGGCGAGCAGGCGGGGGAGTGCGGGGTCGACGTCCGTCGTCCTCGGCGTCCCGCCGGCCGCGAGGCGCTCCGCCTCCTCCTCGGCCTCGATGTGGGCGTCGGTGAGGCGGCCGCCCGCGAAGGGCGTCCGCGGGAGCACGGCGAGCCCCTCGCCCGCCGCGAGCGGGAGCAGGTCCCGCTCGTCGCCGCGCTCGAGGAGGTGCATCCGGTTGCGCACGAACGCGGGCCGCGGCAGCTCGGCGCGGTCCGCGGCGGTGAGCAGCGCGTCGAGGCGCCAGACGTCGCAGTCGGCGGCGCCCCAGCCGCGGATGCGGCCCTCCTCGAGGGCCGCGGCGAGGACGGTGAGCGTCGCCTCGAGCGGCGTGGCCGCATCCGCCCCCGCCAGCCAGACGAGATCGGCGCGGCCGAGACGACGTGACGCCGTCGCGAGGCCCGCCTCGATCCGCGCCGGGGAGTGGTCCGCTCCGCGCTCCGGCGCCGCGGCTGCGCCGATCCCGGCGAGCACGACGACGTCCTCCGGCTGCCGGTCCTCGAGGAACCGCTCGGCCGAGGTCTCCGCCGCGGCCCCGAGGTCGGCCACGTCGAGCGCCTTCACCCCCAGCTCCCACGCCGTGTCGAGGGCGGCGACGCCCCGCCGCACGGGGACGGGCGCGCGGGCGGCGCCCGCGATCACCGCGGTCGTGACGAGCCCGGTGGGGCCGAGGGGGAGGAGGTGCACCCGAGGCACCGTAGCGGGATGCTGGAGCCATGCGTCTGCTCGGCCTCGGCGGCACGGCGTGGCTCGGCGGGACGGTGGCCGCGGATGCGGTCGCCCGCGGCCACGACGTCGTCTGCCTCGCCCGCGGTGCCTCGGGCTCCGTTCCCCCCGGTGCGCGCCTCGTGGTGGCCGACCGTGACGACCCCGCCGCCCTCGACGCGGTGCGGCAGGAGCGCTGGGACGCGGTGGTCGACGTCGCCCGGCAGCCCGGCCACGTGCGCCGTGCGGCCGACCGCCCTCGCACCGGTGGCGGCCCGCTACCTCTTCGTGTCGACCGCGAACGTGTACGCCGATGAGGCGACGCCCGGCCAGGACGAGGACGCGCCGCTGCTCGCGCCTCTCGCGTCAGACCTGATGACGACGATGGAGGACTACGGCCCCGCGAAGGTCGCCTGCGAGGGGGCCGTGATCGCCGCGTTCGGGCCCGATCGGGCGCTGATCGGCCGCGCCGGGCTCCTCGGCGGTCCCGGCGACCGGTCCGGCCGCTCCGGGTACTGGCCCTGGCGGTTCGCGCATCCCGCCGGCGCAGACGGCCGGGTGCTCGTCCCGGAGGCGGCGGAGCAGCCGATTTCGGTGCTCGACGCGCGCGATCTCGCCGCGTGGCTCGTGACGGCGGCCGAGCGCGGGACGGCGGGGGTCTTCGACACCGTCGGGACCGTCGGCACGCTCGGAGCCGCGCTCGAGGCGGCCCGGGCGGCGGCCGGCGGCGCCGTGGTCCCGGTGGCCGCCTCGCCCGCCTGGCTCGTGGAGCGCGGCGTCGGCGAGTGGATGGGGCCGCGCTCCCTGCCGCTCTGGATCGCGGATCCCGCGGAGTGGGGGATGAACGCCAGGAACGCCGCCCGCGCGCGGTCGGCCGGCCTCACCACCAGGCCACTCGCCGAGACCTTCGAGGACGTGCTCGCCTGGGAGCGATCCCAGCCGGCGAACCCGCACGGCGCCGGGCTGACGGATCGGGAGGAGCGCGACCTGCTCGCGGCGCTCGGGTCGGGGGAGCCCGGCCCCGCGGACGCCCGGCGGTAGGATCGCGTCCCTATGGCTACCTTCGGAACGCTCTCCGACCGGCTCACCCACGCGCTCGCGAACCTCCGGGGCAAGGGCGTCCTCACCGCCTCCGACATCGACGGCACCGTCAGGGAGATCCGTCGCGCGCTGCTCGACGCGGACGTGAACCTCGACGTCGTCAAGACGTTCACCGGCACGGTGCGGGAGCGCGCCCTCGGCGCGGCGCAGAACAAGGCGCTGAACCCCGCGCAGCAGGTCGTGCAGATCGTCAACGAGGAGCTCATCGGCATCCTCGGCGGCCAGCAGCGGCGGCTCACGTTCGCGAAGCAGCCGCCGACCGTCATCATGCTCGCCGGCCTCCAGGGCGCGGGCAAGACGACGCTGGCGGGCAAGCTCGCGAAGTGGCTCGAGAGCGACGGGCACACCCCCCTGCTCGTCGCCGCGGACCTCCAGCGCCCGAACGCCGTGCAGCAGCTGCAGGTGGTCGGCGAGCAGGCCGGCGCCACCGTGTTCGCGCCCGAGCCCGGCAACGGCGTCGGCGACCCGGTGCGCGTCGCGAAGGACGCGATGCGGTTCGCGCGCGACAAGCAGTACGACGTGGTCGTCATCGACACGGCCGGCCGCCTCGGCGTGGACGCCGAGCTGATGAAGCAGGCCGC
>JBQCCU010000400.1:0-4768 GCA_051961935.1 Amnibacterium sp.
GGCTGGTTCGACCGCTCCCCCTGCGGCACCGGCACCTCCGCGCGGATGGCGGAGCTCTGGGGTCGCGGGGCGCTGCCGCTCGGCACCGACTTCGTGAACGAGTCGTTCAACGGCAGCCGCATCGTCGGGCGCCTGGTCGCCGAGACGCAGGTGGCGGGCATCCCCGCGGTCGTGCCGACGATCACCGGGCGGGCGTGGGTGACCGGCCGCGGGGACTACATGCTCGACCCGACGGACCCGTTCCCCACGGGCTTCGTGTTCTGACGGGGTCGCACACCGGCTGAACGCCCCCTGGGCCCGTTCCCCCGGCTCCACTAGGGTGCTCGATCATCCGCGAGCGCGAGGAGCGGCGATGGCGAAGAAGAAGCGGTCCAAGAAGGCGAAGCAGCAGGCCGAGGAGAAGGCCGCGAAGCGCAAGGCGAGGCTCGCCGCCGAGAAGGCCGCGAAGCAGGCGAAGCGCGACGCCAAGGCCGCCGCGAAGCAGGCGAAGGCCGAGAAGCAGGCGGCGAAGCAGGCCGCACCGGCCGCCGAGCAGCAGAGGCCCGACCAGGTCGAGGTGCTGAAGCTCGCCCTCCGCGACACCGAGGCGAAGCTGGTCGACGCCGAGCACCGCCTCCGCCAGGTGCAGCAGCAGCTCGACGACGAACGCCGCGCACTCGCCGAAGCCGCCGAGGAGGCCGCCGCCGAGGCCGTGGTGGACGCCGCCGTGCGGGAGACCGTCGCCGAGGCGGTCGCCGACGCCGAGCTGCTCGCCGCGGAGGCGAGCCCCGCCGTGGTGGCGGAGGTCGTGGCGGAGACCCTCGACGAGGTCGCCGCGGAGGCGGACACGACCGAGCCGGAGCCGGACCACACGGGCGAGGCCGAGGCCGCCGCAGCCGCGTTCACGCAGGCCGTGCCGGACGGCGAGGCGCTCACCCCGCCCCTGCCCGAGCAGCCGTCCGAGGACACCCCGAGCCCGGAGTGGACCCTCGTCCGGCTGCGCGAGGAGGCCGCCCGCCGGGGCCTCACGGGCGTGTCCAACCTGACGAAGGCGCGGCTGCTGGAGCGCCTCACCGCCGGCTGACGTCACGGGCCGTCATCCTGACCGGGCACCGGCGCCAGGGCTCCTACCCTGGTCCGGATGTCCCGCCCCGAGCTCACCGAGCCGATCGCCCCCGCCCGGCCCGCCCTGCCCGGCGTCGTCGACTCGGTGCTCGACCTGATCGGGTCGACCCCGATCGTGCGGCTGAACCGGCTGACGGCGGACTTGGCGGCGCAGGTCGTCGTGAAGCTCGAGGGCCGCAACCCGGGCGGGAGCGCGAAGGACCGGCCGGCGCTGCAGATGATCCGCGCGGCGGAGGCCGCGGGCGAGCTGCTGCCCGGCGCGACGATCGTGGAGTCGACCTCCGGCAACACCGGCATCGGCCTCGCCCTGGTCGGCCGACTCACCGGCCATCCGGTCGTCATCGTGCACGGCTCCGGCATGTCGCGGGAGAAGCTCGCCCTGCTCGAGCTCTACGGCGCCGAGCTGGTGGAGGCCGACTGGGACGCGGGTCCGGACGACCCGGCGAACCCGCGCGCGGTCGCCGACCGGATCGCCGCCGAGCGGCCCCACGCCTGGCGGAGCGGCCAGTACGACAACGCCGCGAACCCGGCGGCGCACACGACCGGCACCGGCCCCGAGATCTGGGCCCAGACCGGCGGCCGCGTGACGCACCTCGTCGCGAGCATCGGCACCGGCGGGACGATCACCGGCACCGGCCGGTACCTCAAGCGGGTGTCGGCGGGACGCGTGCGGGTGATCGGCGCGAACCCGGCCGGTTCCACCTACGGCGGCGAGCAGGCCGGCCCGATCGGGATCGAGGGGGTCGGCACCCGCTGGCCGACGAGCCACTGGCCGCGGATCTTCGATCCGAGCGTGCCGGACGAGATCCGCTCGGTGAGCGACGAGGTGGCCTTCGCCACCACCCGTCGGCTCGCGGCCGAGGAGGCGCTGCTGCTCGGCCCCTCGTCGGGCCTCGCCGTCGCGGTGGCGCTGGAGGTGGCGCGGGACCTCGATCCGGAGGCCGTGGTCGTCGTGATGGCGCCCGACGGCGGCGCGAACTCCCTGTCGGCGCTCGCGCCGCGATCGGAGGGGGACGACTGATGGCACTGAAGCACTTCGGCTGGTTCCTGGGCGCCGGGTTCGGCGTGCAGGGCTGGGGCGACCCGACCTACGGGATCGGCTACGACTGGACGCAGCCGACGATCTACCAGGACGCCGCTCGGCTGTTCGAGAGCAGCGGGCTCGACCTGTTCGTGATCGAGGACGGCGTCGCCGTGCCCGACACCTACCGCGGCACCGCCGAGGTGAACCTCGCCGCCGCGCGGTTCGTGCCGAAGCACGACCCGCTCCCCCTCGTCCCGTACCTGCTCGGGGCGACCCGGCGGATCGGGATCGTGCCGACGCTGTCCGCGAGCTTCACCGAGCCCTACACGGCCGCCCGACTCCTCGCCACCCTCCAGCACTTCGCGCACGGGCGCCTCGGCTACAACGTCGTCACCTCCGGCAGCGACCTCGCGGCCCGGAACTACGGGCTCGACAAGCAGACCGAGCACGACCTCCGCTACGACCGGGCCGACGAGTGGGTCGACGTCGTGAAGGCCCTCTGGCGCAGCTGGGAGCCCGACGCGGTGGTCGAGGACACCGCCCGCGGCGTGTACGCGGACCACACGAAGGTGCACCCCATCGACCACGACGGCCGCTTCTTCCGGGTGCGGGGACCGCTGAACGCCCTCCCCCCTGCCGAGGAGCCGGTGATGGTGCAGGCGGGGGCGTCCGGCCGCGGCCGGGCCTTCGCCGGGCGCCACGCGGACGTCATCCTCGCGCTCGCCTCGACGCCGGAGCGGATGCGGGCGCATCGGGACGACATCCGCGCCGTCGCGGCGGAGCAGGGCCGCGACCCCGACTCGATCACCGTGCTCTTCGTGGTCAACCCGATCCCCACCGCGAACGCGGAGGAGACCGCGGCGGTGCGCGCGGCCAGGGCCACGCTCACGCAGGCGGCCATCGACGAGCAACTGCAGTCCATCTCCTACCTGACGAACGTCGACTTCGCCCGCTTCGACCTCGACGCACCCCTGCCGGAGGTGACCACGAACAGCAACCAGGGCACCCTCGACAACTTCGTGCGCAGCGCCCCGGCCGGCTCGACGCTCCGCGAGATCCTCGCGGCCAGGGCGAAGGCGGACGGCCTGGCCGTCATCGGCACCCCCGCCGAGATCGCCGACTCCCTCGGCACCCTCGCGGAGTCGAGCGAGGCGGACGGGTTCCTCTTCACCGGCCAGGTGCATCCGGCGCACGTGCACCGCACCCTCGACCCGCTCGTGCCCGCCCTCCGCGACGCCGGACTGCTGCGCCGCGAGCTCGGGGACGGCGGCCTGCGGGCGAACCTCGCGGACCTGCGATGACCGTCCTGCTCGGCGCGGATCCGATCACCGCCGAGGACCTGCTCGCGATCGCCGACGGCGAGGGCGTCGCGCTCTCCCCCGCCGCGCGCACCCGCATGGCCGTCGCCCGCAGCGTGCTCGAGGCGGCCCTGGAGTCGGGCGAGCCGGTCTACGGCCTCACCCGGCGGCTGGGGGCCGGGCACGGGGAGGCGGTCGAGGACCAGGCGGCGTTCCAGCGGCAGGTGCTGCGCAACCACCGGGCGGACACCGGCGAGCCGGTGCCGCCGGCGGTCGTCCGCGCCGCGATGGCGGCACGCCTCGCCCACCTCGTGCAGGGCGGCGCGGGGGCGCGGCCCGAGGTCGCCGACGCGATCGCGCGGCTGCTGAACGCCGGCGTCGTGCCGCTCGTGCGGGACCGGGGATCCGTCGGGGCGGCGGACCTCGTGCCGAACGCGGCCGTCGCCGCGGTGCTCGTCGGGGAGGGCCAGGTGCTCGGTGAGGACGGCGAGGCGCGTCCGGCCGCCGAGGCGCTCGCCGCGGCCGGCCGCACCCCCCGCGAGCCGGCCGCCCCCGAGGCCCTCTCCCTGCTCAACACGAACGCGTTCGCGCTCGCCTCAACCGCCGTGCTCGGGGGCCGCATCGACGCGCTCGCGACCGCCGCCGATCGCGCCGTCGCCTGCTCGCTCGAGGCCGCGGGCGCGCACCGCGCCTCCGGCGGCCTCGGTCCGTTCGCCGCGGTGGTGCACGAGGACGCACCCGACGACGGGCGCGCGCAGTCCGCCGCGACCGTGCGGCAGCTGCTCGCGGGCTCGTTCCTGGAGGACCCGGGCCGCGAGCGCGCCGTGCAGGACGAGCTGAGCTTCCGCTGCGCGCCGCAGGTGCACGGCGCCGTGCTCGACACGGCCGCGGACCTGCTCGACGCGGTGGACGCCGAGCTCGCTGTGCGGCCCGAGAACCCGCTCGTGGACGCCGCGAGCGGGTCGATCACCCCGAACGGGAACTTCGCGCCCGTCGGGCTCGCGCTCGACCTCGAGCGCGCGCGGATCGCGCTCGCCCACCTCGGGGCGGTCGCCGAGCGTCGGATCGCGGTGCTCTCCGGGCTCGCCGCGCCCCTGCGGGCCGCGGGAGCGGCCGGGATCCCCGGCCTGCTCGCTTACACGGCCGCCGCGGACCTCGCCGAGCTGCGCGCCCTCGCCGCGCCGGTCACGCTCGGCGCCGCGCCGCTCTCCGGCGTGGAGGACTACGCGACCTTCGCCTGGACCGCAGCCCGGACCGCCGAGCGGTCCGCCGACGTGGTCGCCGAGCTGATCGCGATCGAGGCGCTGCACGCGGCCTCCCTGATCCGCGGCGCGGAGACGCG
>JBQCCU010000401.1:0-5302 GCA_051961935.1 Amnibacterium sp.
GTGGATGAGCGTGTCCTTGATCGACTGCCAGATGATCCGCGTCATCTCGTCGCCGTCGAGCTCGACGACCGTGCCTTCGACCTTGATCTTCTCCACGCGCTGCACCTTCCGTTCCATCAGGCCCGCTTCGGCCGCCCGCAATGCTATCGAGGCCCGTCCGGACGTTCTTCGGGCACGGGATCGGCATCCCCGGACTGGGGACGGCCAGTACCCTGTGCGCATGCCGACGCTCCGCCTCGAAGAGCTGAACGCGACGAACATCGTCGCCGCGAACTCCCTCACCCTGAAGCCGGGCCAGGAGGAGTACGCCACCCCGGTCTCGCTCGCCGAGGCGGAACGCACGCTGAACCAGTCCGCCTCCTGGCCCCGGGTGGTGCGCGACGGCGACGAGGTCGTCGGGTTCATCAAGGGGAACCTGGACCCGGACGAGCCGCGCGAGGAGTTCCGCTGCTGCGTCTGGTCCGTGAACGTGAAGGCGAGCGCGCAGGGCCACGGCGTGGGCCGCTTCGCGATCGAGGGCCTCGCCGAGGAGGCGCGCCGGCGCGGCTTCAAGCGGCTCACCGTCATCTGGGAGCGCGGCGAGGAGGGCCCTGAGGAGTTCTTCCTCCACATGGGCTTCGCGCCGATCGGCGAGACCCGGTTCGGCGAGGTCATCGGCGCGATGGAGCTGTAGGCCGCGTATGGCGGTCTTCGAGCGCGGCGGCGACTACACGGACGCCGTGCTCCAGGTGGTGGCAGCCATCCCGGCCGGCCGGGTGATGACCTACGGGGACGTCGCGTGGACGTTCGGCCGCGCCGGCGCCCGCGCCGTCGGCATGGTCATGCGGTACCACGGGTCGACCGTGCCGTGGTGGCGCGTGGTGCGGGCCGGCGGTCATCCGCCCACGGGTCACGACGCGGAGGCCAGGGCCCACTACGACGCCGAGGGCACGCCCCTGCTCCCGGCGGACACCCCGGCCGGCTACCGCATCGACCTCGCGCGGGCGTCCTGGTCCCCGTCCTGAGCGCGTCCCCTCACGCATGAGGGGTTGCCCCTCGTGGCGACCCGGGGCCCCCCCAAGGTCCCCCCGAGCGGCAACCCCACCAGATGGACCATCGGGGGTTGCCACTCGTGGCGACCTCACCGGCCGCCGAGGTCGCCACGAGCGGTAACACGCGTCAGACCAGGGAGTCGCGCCAGGCCGCGTGCAGCGTGGCGAATCGGCCAGTGCCCGCGATCAGCTCCTCCGGCGGCCCGTCCTCGACGATCCGGCCGTGCTCCATCACGAGCACCCGGTCGGCGATCGCCACCGTCGACAGCCGGTGGGCGATGATCAGCGCCGTCCGGTCCGCGAGCAGCGTCTGCAGCGCCTGCTGCACGAGCCGCTCGCTCGGGATGTCGAGCGAGGCGGTCGCCTCGTCGAGGATGAGGACCGCCGGGTCGGCGAGGAAGGCCCGCGCGAAGGAGATCAGCTGCCGCTGGCCCGCCGAGACGCGGCCGCCGCGCTTGTTGACGTCGGTGTCGTAGCCGTTCGGCAGGCTCCGGATGAACGGGTCCGCCCCGACCGCCTTCGCCGCCTCGACGATCTGAGCCCGCGACGCCCCCGGCCTGCCGAGCGCGATGTTGTCCGCCACCGAGCCGGAGAACAGGTAGGCCTCCTGCGTGACCATGACGATCGCGCGGTGCAGGTCGTTGCTGGCGAGCGAGCGCAGATCCACGCCGTCGAGCGTGATGCGGCCGGAGGTCGGGTCGTAGAAGCGCGCGATGAGCTTCGCGAGGGTCGACTTGCCGGCGCCCGTCGAGCCGACCAGCGCGATCGTCTGCCCCGCGGGCACGTCGAGGTCGAACAGCGGCAGCACCTCGCGTCCCTCCTTGTAGGAGAAGCGCACGGCCTCGAACCGGACGGTGCCGCGCGCGGGCGGCAACGGCACCGGCGAGGTCGGCTCCGGCACGGTGGGTTGCTCCTCGAGCACGCCCGACACCTTCTCGAGCGCGGCCGCGGCGGCCTGGTACGCGTTGTAGAAGGTGGCGAGATCCTCCATCGGGTCGAAGAACCGGCGCGAGTAGAGCACCGCGGCGAGCAGCACGCCGATCGCCATCCCGCCGGTCGCGACCCGGAAGCCGCCGATCAGCAGCACGACGGCGACGGTGAGGTTGCCGATGAGCGTGAGGCCCGGGTCCAGGACCGCGAAGAGGCGGATGGAGCGCGCGGTGATCCGGCGGTAGTTCTCGGCGAGCGCGCCGTAGTCGTCGTTGTTCCGGCCCTCCTTGCGGAACGCCTGCACGGCCCGCATCCCGGTCATCGTCTCGACGAAGTGCACGATGAGCTTCGCGGACGCCACCCGGGACTCGCGGAAGACCGCCTCGGACTTGCGCTGGAACCAGCCGAGCAGCAGCGCGAGCGGCAGGAACGAGCAGACGAGCACGAGCCCGCTGGTCGGGTCGACGAGCACGAGGCCCACGGCCGTGAAGAACATGTAGAGCACGCTCATCACGAGCTCGTTCACGCCGCCGTCGAGCAGCTCCCGGATGGAGTCGAGGTCGCTCGTCTGGCGGGAGATGATCCGCCCCGACGTGTAGGTCTCGTGGAACTCGAGGCTGAGCCGCTGCGTCTGCAGGAACACGCGCTTGCGCAGGTCGATGAGGATCGCCTGCGCGACCTTCGCCGTCTGGATCGTGTACGCGGCGATCAGCACCCCCGCCGCGACGCCGGCGACGAGGTAGACGGCCACGGCGCCGGCGAGGGGCAGCGCCATGCCCTTCATCAGGGCGGGCAGCCCCGTGTCGATGCCCCACGCGATGACCGCGGGTCCGAGCGCCTGCAGTGCGGTGCTCACGACCACGAACCCGATCGTCAGCACGAGTCGGGCCCGCAGCGGATGGAGCAGGCTGCCGAGCAGCCGCACCGACCGCCGCCGCAGCTGCTTGCGCTCCGCACGGGTCAGGTCGGCGCCGCGCTCCTCGCCCTGCACTCCGAGTACGGCGGTCATGCGCGCACCTCCTCACGGTCGGGCTGGTTGCGTTCGTCGAAGCTCGAGATCACGAAGCGGTAGCGCTCGCTGCGGGCGAGCAGCTCCGTGTGGGTGCCGACGTCGAGGATCCGGCCGTCCTCGAGCAGCGCGACCCGGTCGGCGAGCTGCACGGTCGAGGGCCGGTGGGCGACGATCAGCGCCGTCGTGCGGGTGAGCACGCGCCGCAGCGCGGCCTCCACGAGCGCCTCCGTGTCGACATCGAGGGCCGACAGCGGGTCGTCGAGCACGAGCACCGCTGGGTTCGCGGCGACCGCGCGCGCGAGCGCGAGGCGCTGGCGCTGGCCGCCGGAGAGGCTGAGCCCCTCCTCCCCGATCCGCGTGTCGAGCCCCTCTGGCAGCTCGTGGACGAACGCGGCCTGCGCGATCTCGAGCGCCTCGGCGAGCGCCTCCTCGCCGGCGTCAGGCCGGCCGAGGAGCACGTTCTCGCGCACGCTCGCGGAGAACAGGGTCGCGTCCTCGAACGCCATCGCGATGTGCGTCCGCAGCTCCTGCCGGGTGAGGTCGCGGATGTCGACCCCGTCCAGCCGGATCGCGCCGCCCGTCACGTCGTAGAGGCGTCCGGCGAGCTCGACCATCGTGGTCTTGCCCGACCCGGTGAGCCCGACGAGCGCCATGGTCTCGCCCGGCTCGATGGCGAGGTCGACCTGCTCGAGCAGCGGCTGCGCGTCGGGGGCGGTGTCCGGGTAGGCGAACCGCACGCCCTCGAAGGTGAGCCGGCCCCGCGCCTCCGTGAGGTGCTTCGGGTGCTCCGGGTCGCGCACGGTGTTCTCGCTGTCGAACACCTCGAACAGCCGGTCGACGGCGGCGCGGGTGTCGAACAGCATCGACAGCAGGAAGCCGATCGACTCGAGCGGGAACCGCAGCACGGTGGCGGTCGCGAAGAACGCGACGAGGCCGCCGACCGTGATGTTGCCGAGCGTGGCCTGCCACACGCCGACGAGCAGGCAGAACGCGAACGCGACGTCGGGCACGAGCAGCAGCCACAGCCAGATGGCGGCGACCGCCTTCGACTTCTCGATCTCGGTGCCGCGCAGCTCCTCCGCCCGGTTCGCGAACTGCTCGAGGGCGGTGCGGCCCCGGCCGAACGCCTTCAGCACGCGGATGCCGTGCACCGACTCCTCGACGAGGGTCGCGAGGTCGCCGGCCTGGTCCTGGCTGCGGCGGGCGACGAGCGTGTAGCGCTGCTCGAAGCGGAACCCGTTGATCCAGAGCGGGATCGAGCAGACGGTGAAGATGACCGCGAGCAGCGGGTTCAGGACGGCGAGCACGATCACGCCGATGACGATCGTGACGACGTTGACCACGAGGTAGACGACGCCGAACGCGATGAAGCGGCGGATGAGGCTCAGGTCGCTCATCGAGCGGGAGAGCAGCTGGCCGCTCGGCCACCGGTCGTGGAAGCCGACGGGGAGGTCCTGCAGCTTCGCGTAGAACGCGCGCCGCATCCGGGCCTCGACGCCCGTCGCCGGTCCGATGATGTAGGTGCGCCGGAGGGCGTAGAGCCCCGCCTCGACGGCGCCGAGCACCGCGACGAGCACCGCCGCACCGGGCACCGCCGCCGGGTCGCCCGAGCGGAGCGGACCGTCGACGAGGCGCTGCAGCACCTGCGGGATGGCGAGCGAGACGAGCGAGGCGGCGAGCGCCATCACCATCGCGAGCAGCACGCTGCGCAGCGCGGGCCGCACGAACGGCTCGAGCTTCCGCATCGCGGTGAAGGTGGACGGTGCGCGCGACGGCTTCGCGGGCGTGGCGGGACGGGTCACAGCAGTCCTTCTCCGCGGCGCACGGGATCCGTGCGACCGGTCGACGGGGTGCGCCTTCTTCGGCGCGGGGGCGGCGCCCCGGAGGGCGCAGGAAAGGGGGGAGGTGCGGGTTCGGTCAGGCGACCGGACGGACAGGCTCGACGGACCCCGTGCGGATGATCGGGTTCATGTCGGCCTCCTGCCCCTCGACGGCCGGAGAACCGGCCGGCACCCCCGGCCGACGCGCCGGAAGAGCCTTTCAGTGTACGGGGCGCTTTGGGGACCCATCAAGAAGTGTCGGCGATCGCTCAGCCCGACTGCTCGCGTCCGGCGATGCGGCGCCGGCGGGAGCACCGCAGGGCTCTGTGCACTTCAGCAGGCTGTGAGCACTTCGGCAGGCTCCTGGTGCACCAGGAGCCTGCTGAAGTGCTCACAGCCTGCCGAGGTGCTCGCCGACAAGCGAAACCGGCTCATCGAGCGGGTCTGGTGCCGACGGCGCAGCGGGCGAGGCCGGGGATGCGGATGCGGCCGTCCCGCTCGAAGGGACC
>JBQCCU010000402.1:0-10972 GCA_051961935.1 Amnibacterium sp.
ACGTGGGGTTTGGCGCGATCGATCGGGAGCTCCGCGTCCGTGGTGTGGTCATCGGCGGGCCGGTCGATGGTCGAGGCGATGACCTCGCCATTCACCTTTCGCTGAATCTCGGTGACCTCCTCGGGCCGCTCGTCGACGAGCACGACCATGAGGTGGGCCTCGGGGTTGTTCTTCGTGACCGCGTTCGCGATCGCCTGCAGGATGAGCGTCTTGCCGGCCTTCGGCGGGGAGACGATCAGGCCGCGCTGGCCTTTCCCGATCGGGGCGACGAGATCGATGATCCGCGTGGAGAGCTTCTGCGCGTCCGTCTCGAGGCGGAGCCGCTCCTGCGGATACAGCGGGGTGAGCTGGCCGAACTCGACGCGGCCCTCCGCCTGCACGACCGGCAGGCCGTTGATCGAGTCGACCTTGACGAGCGCGTTGTACTTCTGGCGCGGCGGCTGCTCGCCCTCGGGGATCTGCCGGATGGCCCCGACGACGGCGTCGCCCTTGCGCAGGTGGTACTTCTTCACCTGGCCGAGGGAGACGTAGACGTCGTTCGGGCCGGGCAGGTAGCCGGAGGTGCGGACGAACGCGTAGTTGTCGAGCACGTCGAGGATGCCGGCGATGGGGATGAGCACGTCGTCGTCCCGGATCTCGGGCTCGTCCCACTCGTTCACGCCGCCGCGGCGCTTGCGGTCGCGGTAGCGGCCGCGCCGTCCCTCGCCGTCCTGGTTCTGGCTCTGGTTCTGGCTCTGGTTCTGGTTCGGCTGCGGCTGGCGCTCCTCGCGGGGCTGCGCCTCGGGCGCGGCCTCCTGCGTCTTGGCCTGCTGCTGACCGCCCTTGCCCTGCTGGTTCTGCTGCTGACGCTCCTGCTGGCCGCCGCCCTGCTGGGCGCCGCCCTGCTGCTGGGCCTGCTCGCCGCCGTTCTGGCCGCGGTTCCGGCCACGGCCACGGCCACGGCCACGGCGCGGGCCGCCCTCGGTCTCGGTGGACTCGCCCTCGGCGGCGCCCTCGCCGGCCTCGGCCGGCACCTGGCCGTCGTGCTGGTTCTCGGCCGGGGCCTCTCCGCGCTCGCGGCGCTGCAGCTGCTGGAGGTCCTCGGCGATGCCGGTGATGCCGGCGTTCGTGTGGTCGACGGCCGACTTAGGCATGGCGCCCGCCTCGGTCTCCTCCGCCACCTGCTGCGCGAGCGGCTCGTCGACGGCGGCGGCCGCGTCGACCTGGGACTCATCGACGACGGGCTCTCCGGCGGCCGGCGCCTCGGCGGGGGCCTGCTCGGCCTGCGGCTCGGCGGGCTGCTCGCCCTCGGCGAGCGGCTGCGGCTCAGGCGCGGGGATGGTCGAGGGCTCCGGCGCGGGGATGGGCTCGGGCTCGGGGGCGGTCGGCAACGGCGTCGACTGCTCCTGCTCAGCGGGCTGCTGGTCCGCGGTCTGCTGCTCGGCGCTGCCCGGGTCGGCCTGCTCGGCGTCGGGGTTGCGGGTGTCGGTGTCGTAGCTGTCGGAGATGGCGTCCACGAGGGAACCCTTTCGGAGAGTGGAGACGTCGCCGATACCGAGGGAGGCCGCGAGGTCGCGGAGCTCGGCGACGCGGAGCGCCGCCAGACGACTGCGGGAGAGGACTGCGGCGCGCGGAGCGCCGTCAGCACGCGGTTCGACTTCAGTCACGTGAGGAATCGGGGTCCTTGGCCCCAGTGAGGCGCTCGGGCGGGTCCCTCGCACCTCGTGCGATCGGCCCCGGGCCGTCACGCGAGCTGGATCCGCGTGCACCGGCCGGGTGCAGACCGGGCGGCGATGCGTCCGGGAAGCGGCGGTCCGGCGAACCCCCGTCAGGACGGGGCGCTGCCGGCGGGTGCCGATCGGCTTCTGAGCGTAGCACCTTTGAAATCCACGGCGGGAAGGAGCGCGGTCCAGTGCTGATCCGCCTGATCAGCGACCAGTTCCGCGGCCTTCAGGCGCTGTGCCGGATCCGCCGAGAGGACGAGGATCGAGGGGCCTGCGCCGGACACCACGGCGGCGTGGCCGGCGGCCCGCAGGAGGCCGATCAGGCGGTCGGTCTCGGGCATCGCCGAGGCCCGGTACGACTGGTGCAGCCGGTCCTCCGTCGCGACGAGGAGCAGCTCGGGCGACTGGATGAGCGCGGCGATGAGCAGGGTGGAGCGGGACACGTTGAAGATCGCGTCTTCGTGCGGCACGCTCGCCGGCTGCAGGCTCCGCGCCAGGGCCGTGGACATGGTGTGGTCGGGCACGAGCACGAGCGGGGAGACGCCGCGGTGGACGAGCAGCTTCTTGTGCTGCGGTCCCTCCGGCCCCGTCCAGGCGATGGTCAGGCCGCCGAAGAGGGCGGGGGCCACGTTGTCGGGGTGGCCCTCCATCCGCGTGGCGATGGCGAGGAGCCGGTCGCCGTCGAGCATGACACGGTCCTCGAGCAGACCGGCGGCCGCGACGACGCCGGAGACGATCGCGGCGCCGGAGGAACCGAGCCCGCGCCCGTGCGGGATGGTGTTGTGGGCCTCGAGCAGCAGCCCGGGCAGCGGCTCCCCCACCTCCGCGAACACCTCGGCGATCGCCCGGGCGACGAGGTTCGAGGCGTCGGTCGGCACCTCGCCCTCCCCGACGCCGTGGACGTCGACGCGGACGCCCGGCTTGTCGGTCAGGGTGACCGTGTGGGTGTCGTAGACGCTGAGCGCGAGGCCGAGCGTGTCGAATCCGGGTCCGAGGTTCGCGGTCGTCGCCGGCACCTCGACCGTGACCGACCTGCCGACCGGCAGCGGCTCGGTCACCTGGCGGGTCCGAGGCCGAGGGTCTCGGCGATCGCGGCGGCGTCGACGGGCACCGAGGTCGGCACGACCTCCGCGCCGCCCGGGCCCTTCAGCGCCCACTGCGGGTCCTTCAGCCCGTGCCCGGTGACGGTGAGCACGCAGGTCGCGCCGCGCGGGATCGCGCCGGCCTCGGCGCGCTCGAGCAGGCCGGCGACGCTGATCGCGCTCGCGGGCTCGACGAAGATGCCGACCTCCGCGGAGAGGATGCGGTGCGCCTTCAGGATGTCGGCGTCGCTGATCGCACCGAAGTAGCCGTCGCTGTCCTCGTGGGCGGCGATCGCGAGCTTCCACGAGGCCGGGTTGCCGATCCGGATCGCCGAGGCGATGGTGTCGGGGTCCTTCACGACGTGCCCCTCGACGATCGGCGCGGAGCCGGCCGCCTGGAAGCCGAACATGCGGGGCAGGCCGGTGGTCGCGCCCCGGTCGAGCTCCTCGCGGTAGCCGCGGTGGTACGCGGTGTAGTTGCCGGCGTTGCCGACCGGGATGAAGTGGAAGTCGGGGGCGTCGCCGAGCACTTCGACGACCTCGAACGCGGCGGTCTTCTGCCCCTCGATGCGGTCGTTGTTCACGGAGTTGACGAGGTGCACCGGGTAGTGCGCGGCGAGCTCGCGGGCGATGTCGAGGCAGTCGTCGAAGTTGCCCTGCACCTGCAGCAGCTGCGCGTCGTGGGCGATCGCCTGCGAGAGCTTGCCGAGCGCGATCTTGCCCTCCGGCACCAGCACCGCCGCGGTGATGCCCGCGTGGGTGGCGTAGGCGGCGGCGGAGGCGGAGGTGTTGCCGGTCGAGGCGCAGATCACGGCCTTGGCGCCGTGCTCGACGGCCTTCGAGATCGCCATCGTCATGCCGCGGTCCTTGAAGGAGCCCGTGGGGTTCATCCCCTCGAACTTCACGAAGACCTTCGCGCCGGTGCGGGCGGACAGCGCGTGCGCCTCGATCAGCGGCGTGCCGCCTTCGCCGAGGGTGACGACCGGCGTCGCCTCGGAGACGTCGAGCCGGTCCGCGTACTCGCGGATCACGCCCCGCCACTGCCGGGACAGGCGGGTGGACCGATCAGCCGTGCCGATGCTCATGCTTCCCGATCCTCGCTCACCGTCATTCCCCCTCGACGCGCAGCACGCCGAGCACCGCATCCACCTCGTCCGCCTCGCGGAGGGCCGCGACGGTCGCCGCGAGCGCGGACTCCCGGGCCCGGTGGGTGCCGACGACCAGGCTAGCGGTGCCGTCCGCGGCCGCCCGGGACTGCTCGACGGTCTCGATCGACACCCCGTGCTCCGCCACGATGCCGGCGATGCGGGCGAGCACGCCGGGCTCGTCGCGGACGGCGAGGGTCACCTGGTACCGGGTCTCGACGACGCCCGGGTCGAGCACGGGCAGGTCGGCACCCGCCGGGCCGATGAGGCCGGGGCCTCCGATCACGTGCCGTCGCGCCGCGGAGACCAGGTCGCCGAGCACCGCGGAGGCCGTCTGGGGGCCGCCGGCTCCGGCGCCGTAGAACATGAGGTCGCCCGCGGACTCGGCCTGCACGAAGACCGCGTTGTTCGCGCCGCGCACCGCGGCGAGCGGATGCGTGCGCGGCAGCAGCGCCGGATGCACGCGGGCGGAGACGCCCTCGGTGCCGTCCGGTGCGGTGATCCGCTCGCAGATCGCGAGCAGCTTCACGACCTGGCCGGCCGCCCTGGCGGACCGCACCTGCCCGGCGGTGACCCCCGTGATCCCCTCCACGGACACCTTCTCGAGCGGGACGGTGGTGTGGAAGGCGAGCCCGGCGAGGATCGCGGCCTTCTGCGCGGCGTCCGCACCGGAGACGTCGCCGGTGGGGTCCGCCTCCGCGTAGCCGAGCCGGGTCGCCTCCGCGAGCGCCTCGTCGAAGCCGAGGCCCTCCTCGTCCATCCGGTCGAGCACGAAGTTCGTGGTGCCGTTCACGATGCCGAGGATGCGCCGCACGTGGTCGCCGGCGAGGCTGTCGCGGAGCGGCCGGATGATGGGGATCGCCCCCGCCACCGCCGCCTCGTAGTTCAGCTGCGCCCCGACGCGTTCCGCGGCCGCGAAGAGCTCCGGCCCGTGGGTGGCGAGGAGCGCCTTGTTGCCGGTGACGACGTCCGCGCCGCTGTCGAGCGCGAGGAGCACGAGCTCGCGCGCGCGGTCGACGCCGCCGGTGAGCTCCACCACGATGTTGGCGCCGAGCACGAGGTTCTGCGTGTCGGTGGTGAGCAGCTCGCGCGGCAGGGCGGGCGTGCGTGGCGCGTCGGGGTCGCGGACCGCGACGCCGGCGAGCGCGATCCGCGCGCCGATGCGCGCCACGAACTCCGCCGGGTGGGCGAGCAGCTGCGCGGCGACCACGGCACCGACGGTGCCGGCGCCGAGCACGGCGATGCGGATGGGCGGACGGGTGGGGGTCATGCGGGGCTCCCGACGGCGCGAAGGCCGGCGTCGCGGGCGAGCAGGTCGTCGATCGTCTCGCGGCGGATGAGGGTGCGGACACCCACCCCGCCGACGGCGACGAACGCGGGCCGGGTGACGAGGTTGTAGTTCGAGGCGAGGCTGTGGTGGTACGCCCCGGTCGCGGCGACGGCGACGAGGTCGCCGGCACCGACGTCGGCGGGCAGCAGGTCCTCACGGACGACCACGTCGCCGGACTCGCAGTGCTTGCCGACGACGCGCACGAGCTCCTGGGGTGCCGCGGAGGCCCGGGAGGCGAGGCGGACCGTGTAGTCGGCGCCGTACAGCGCGGCGCGGATGTTGTCGCTCATCCCCCCGTCCACGGAGACGTACCGCCGGACGGCCGTCTCCCCCGTCCCCGCCTGCACCTCGACGTCCTTCACCGTGCCGACCGTGTAGACCGTGATCCCTGCCGGCCCGACGATCCAGCGGCCGGGCTCCACGGCGAGGTCGGGCACGGGCACCCCGTGCTCCGCGGCGGCCGCCACGACCGCACCGACGAGGTCGGCGGCAACGGCGTCGACGTCGGCGGGGGTCTGGTCGCTCGTGTAGGCGATGCCCCAGCCGCCGCCGAGGTTCAGCTCCGGCACGGGGCCGCCCGCGAGCAGCTCGCGGTGCAGGGCGAGCAGCCGCCTGGCGGCCTCGGCGAAGCCGGCGGTCCCGACGATCTGCGACCCGATGTGGGAGTGCAGGCCGAGGAGCTCGAGGGACGGCTCGGCGCGGATGGCGGCGACGATCGCGGGCACGTCGGCGAGGGCGACGCCGAACTTCTGGTCCTCCCGCGCGGTGGCGAGGTACTCGTGGGTGGAGGCGTGCACGCCGGAGTTCACGCGGAGCCGCACCCGCTGCACCCGTCCCTGCCGCGCCGCGATCCGCGCGACCAGGCCGACCTCCTGCGCGGAGTCGAGCACGAGGGCGCCGACGCCCGCCTCGACGGCCGCGGCGATCTCCGCCTCGGACTTGTCGTTGCCGTGGAACCCGAGCGCCGAGCCGGGCGCACCGGCCGCGAGCGCCAGGGCGAGCTCCCCGCCGGTGCAGACGTCGATCCGCAGGCCGGCCTCGAGCATCCACCGCACGACGTCGGCCGACAGGAACGCCTTGCCGGCGTAGTAGACGTGGGCGGCGACGCCGGCCGCTGCGGCGGCGCGCTCGACCGCCTTCCGGGCGACCGCGGCGCGATCGCGGAGCACCCGCTCGTCGAGCACGTAGAGCGGGGTGCCGTGGGCGGCGGCGAGGTCGCGCACGTCCGCTCCCCCGACACGGACGGCGCCGTCGGCGGCGCGGGCGGTGCCGTCGGGCCAGACGGCCGGGTCGAGGTCGAGCGGGTCCGTGGTGAGGCGCGCCGACGCCAGGGGGTTCGGCTGGATCACGTCGTGCCTTTCGAGGCCGAGCCGGTGGGGACAGGGCAGCCTACCGAGGCGCGCGGCCCCGGCTCGGCGGTCAGCAGGAGCCGGTCGCGCCCTTCTGCAGGGCGTTCAGGTCCAGGTGGTCGGCGACCAGGCCCACCGTCGCCGACCCCTCGCGGACGTCGATCGAGGTGAGCCGCACCGTCGGGGGCAGGTACTTCGCTGCGCACACCGAGATGCCGTCGGGCAGCAGCGTGCGGATCAGCGTGGTGCCGGGCACCGAGATCGGGCCGCTCTTCAGCGTGGCCTTCGTCGGGGCGAGGTGCACGTACTTGCCGCGGACGCTCGGCACGAGCGTGACGTCGACGGTGAGCGGCACGCCGAGCACGGTGCGCTGCACGGAGGTGGCGACGGAGCCGTCCCCGAGGGTCGGGGCGGCGGCGTCGGCCGCCTGCAGCGGCGCGAGGTCCTTCAGGGCGCCCTGGCTGATCGTGAGCGAGCCGGTCGCGCTCCGCACCGTCCCGGAACCGTCGACGGGGAGCCCGTGCACCCGCAGGTCGGCCTTCGCCGCCCCGCCCCCGATCCGCAGGTCGTTCGAGACGAGGTGCACGTCGTCGAAGGAGCCGTGCAGCCATTGCTCGATCGCGGACCCGCCGCCGATCGTCGAGTGGACGGTGCCCGTCACGCCCGCGGGGAGGCTCTGCTGCACGTCCTTGTCGATCTGGCCCTCCGCGTAGCCGCGGAAGATCCCGTCGCCGACGACGAGCGCCACGACGGCGAGCACCGCGAGCACGAGCAGCACGATGAGGGTGTTCCGCACCGGGTGACGCCGCCGCTTCACCCGCTGCACGGGCAGGGGCAGGGTGTCGACGGACACGACCGCTACATCCGCTCCGGCGCGCTCACCCCGAGCAGGCCGAGGCCGTTCTTGAGCACCTGGCTCACCGCCTCGTTGACGACGCGGCGGGTGCGGTGCACCGGCTCGATGTCCTCGCCGGCGGGCGGGATGATGCGGCACGAGTCGTACCAGCGGTGGTAGTCGCCGGCGAGCTGCTCGAGGTAGCGGGCGACGCGGTGCGGCTCGCGGAGCTCCGCCGCCCGCTCCACGGTGCGGGGGAACTGCTCGAGCGTGCCGAGCAGCTCGGACTCGCGCGGATGCGTGAGCAGGGCCGGGTCGAACGCGTCCGTACCGTCCTCCTCCCGCGTGACGCCCGCCGCATCCGCGTTCCGAGCGACGGAGCGGGTGCGGGCGTGCGCGTACTGCACGTAGTAGACGGGGTTGTCGTTCGTGTGCTTCGCGACGAGGTCGAGGTCCACGTCGAGGGCGGTGTCGACGCTCGAGCGCACGAGCGTGTAGCGGGCGGCGTCGACGCCGACGGCCTCGACGAGGTCCTCCATCGTGACGACGGTGCCCGCGCGCTTCGACATCCGCACCGGGACGCCGTCCTTGACGAGGTTCACCATCTGCCCGATGAGCACCTCGAGGTTCTCGTACGGGGTGTCGCCGAACGCGGCCGCGACGGCCATGAGGCGGCCGATGTACCCGTGGTGGTCGGCGCCGAGCATGATGAGGCAGCGGTCGAAGCCGCGCTCCCGCTTGTTCAGGTAGTAGGCGATGTCGCCGGCGATGTAGGCGGCCTCGCCGTTGCTCTTCAGCACGACCCGGTCGCGGTCGTCGCCGAACTCGGTGGTGCGCAGCCACGTGGCGCCGTCCGCCTCGTAGATGTGGCCGAGCTCGCGGAGCCGCGCGATCGCGTGCTCGACCGCGTGCGACTCGTAGAGCGAGTTCTCGTGGAAGTAGATGTCGAAGTCCACGCCGAACTCGTGCAGCGACGCCTTGATGTCGCCGAACATGAGGTCCACGCCCTCGCGGCGGAACAGCTCGAGCGCCTCGTCGCGGGGCAGCGAGTCGACCTCCGGATGCGCCGCCGCGATCCGCGCGGCGATCTCGCCGATGTACGCGCCGCCGTAGCCGCCCTCCGGGGTCGGTTCGCCGAGGTGGGCGGCCAGCAGGCTGCCGGAGTAGCGGTCGATCTGCGCGCCGTGGTCGTTGAAGTAGTACTCCCGCGCCACCTCGGCGCCCTGCGCGGCGAGGATGCGGGCGAGGCTGTCGCCGACGGCCGCCCACCGGGTGCCGCCGAGGTGCACGGGACCGGTCGGGTTCGCGGAGACGAACTCGAGGTTCATCCTGAGCCCGGCGAGCGCGGTGCCGCGCCCGTACGCCTCCGCCTCGGTGACGATGCGGCGGGCCAGCTCGCCGGCCGACGCGGCCTCGAGCGTGATGTTGATGAACCCGGGGCCCGCGACGTCGACCGCGGCGACGCCGTCGAGCCGCTTCAGGCCGGTGGCGAGCTCGGCGGCGAGGTCGCGCGGCGGCACGCCGATCCGCTTGCCGACGCGCATGGCGACGGTGCTCGCCCAGTCGCCGTGGTCGCGGTTGCGGGGGCGCTCGAGCACGATCTCGGCATCGGAGAGGGTCACCTCGGCACCGCGCGAGCCCGCGGCGGAGCCGACGAGGTCGCGGAGCGCCACCTGGAGTTCGGCCGGAGTCATGGCCTTTGAGCCTACCGGGGCCGAAGCCGCCGCCCCGCCGGGCGTCCTCGCCGACGCCGTCCGCGCGCTTCGCTATCGTGCGACCCCGGACGGGACCGAAGGGGTGGGATGCGGGAAGCACGACCGATCCTCACGGGCGCGCTGGCGCTCGGCGTCGTACTCGCGGTGGCCGGCTGCACGTCCAGCCCGGTCGGCGCGAAGGTGACGGATGCGCCGACCCGCGCGGCGAGCGCCGCCGCGCCGACCACGCACGCGGTGAGCACGCCGCCGCCGACGCCGAAGACGGACGGCGCGGTGCCCGTGCAGGCGGACTGCGCGACCCTCGTGCCCGCGGCCGTGCTGAAGGACATCGCCCCCGGCTACGCGCCGATCCCCGACTGGACCCCGCCGGCGGACTCCCCCGTGGCGCACCTCGCCGCGCTCAGCGGCACGGTGTGCGCCTGGAAGGACGCCCAGACGGGCCACCAGCTCGAGGTCGGGGTGGCGCGGCCGTCGGCCGCCGACGACCTGGCGCTGAAGAACGACCTCGTGGAGCGCAGCAACTCGGTGCCGACGTACCGGGAGGAGGCCTACTTCCAGGTGACGTCGGGCGTCGGCCAGGTGAACGACTTCCACGGCCCCTACTGGACCGTCGCGTCCTCGCAGGACCTCTACGAGCCCGGCGACGCGGCTGGCCTCATCGCCGCGGTCGACCAGGCGCTCGACGCGCTCGGCTGAGAGTCGGCCGAGAGCGGGCATACCGCGCCGTCCCGATCACGTTGCCGCGAGCATGACGGTTCGCAACATCTCCACGATCGGCCTCATCGGGGCCGGCAACATCGGCTCCCAGCTCGCCCGCCTCGCCGTGCAGCACGGCTACAAGGCGGTGCTCAGCAACTCGCGCGGCCCCGAGACCCTCACGGATCTCGTCGCCGAGATCGGCGAGGGCGCCTCCGCCGCCACCGCCGAGGAAGCGGCGCGCGCCGGCGACATCGTGGTGGTGACGATCCCGCTGAAGAACATCGGCAGCGTGCCGGTCGAGCCGCTCGCCGGGAAGATCGTCATCGACACGAACAACTACTACCCGCAGCGCGACGGGCAGATCGCGGAGCTCGACGACGAGTCGACCACCACCGCCGAGCTGCTGCAGCAGCACCTGCCTGGCTCGAAGGTCGTGAAGGCCTTCAACCACATCGGCTCGGCCGACCTCACGACCGCGAACAGCCCGAAGGGCACCTCGCACCGCCGTGCGCTCGCGATCTTCGGGAACGACGCGGACGCCCGCGCCACCGTCGCGGACCTGATCGACGAGTTCGGCTTCGACGTGGTCGACGGCGGCGAGCTGGCCGAGGGCTGGCGGATCCAGCGCGACACCCCCGGCTACGTGAAGCCCGACGACGCCGACGGCCTGCGCGCCCACCTCGCGGCCGCGAAGCGCTACAAGGACATGGAGGAGGACGCGGCGTAATCCGTCGCGCCCGAGCCCGCCCGCATCCGTCGGCGCCGAGTACTTCAGCAGGCCACCAGCACTCCGGCAGGCTCTCGGTGCACCACGGGCCTGCCGGAGTGATCACAGCCTGCCGAGGTGCTGCCGCCGGGGTACACCGAGCACTTCAGCAGGACCTGTTCACTTCGGCAGGACCAGACCGGCCGTTTCGTCCTGCTGACGCGATCTCGTCCTGCTGAAGCGCTCCTGTCCGTCGCGAAGGGAGCAGACGCACGACGCGGCGCGGATGAGCGCGGGAGCGGGCGCTCCTCGCCTGATAGCCTGGAGCGTCCCTTCGGCCCCCATAGCTCAGGGGATAGAGCACTGCCCTCCGGAGGCAGGGGCGCAAGTTCGAATCTTGCTGGGGGC
>JBQCCU010000403.1:0-3041 GCA_051961935.1 Amnibacterium sp.
GCACGCGGTCCGCAGCGGGTGCCGGGCTCGGCTGTCGCTGACCGCCCGGCGAGCCGGACGTGGCCGCCACAGTAGGGCGGCGGATGCGGCTGTGGGGAAGCGTGACGTCGCGTTACGCGGCGCCCGGCACGCGCCCCTGATCCGCCGGCAGCGAACCCGCACAGCGCCCGATCGGGCCGGGTGGATCCTGCTCCCATGGACGACGCATCCGTGCTCGACGCCTACTCCCGCACGGTCGTCGCCGTGGCGGAGTCGGTGCTGCCGAGCGTGGCGAGCATCAGCGTGCGCACCGCCCGCGGCGGCGGGGCCGGCAGCGCGACGGTCGTGGCGGAGGGCGGCGTGCTGCTCACGAGCGCCCACGTGGTCGTCGGGGCGGCGAGCGCGGAGGCCGCGTTCCCCGACGGCACCACCACCGTGGTCGACGTCGTGGGCCGGGACGCCCTCTCCGACCTCGCGGTGCTCCGGGCGCGCGGTCCGGTGCCGCGACCGGTCGAGCTCGGCGACGCCGCCGCGTTGAAGGTGGGGCAGCTCGTGGTGGCGATGGGCAACCCGCTCGGCCTCGCCGGCAGCGTGACCGCCGGCATCGTCTCCGCGCTCGGCCGGTCCCTGCCGACGACCAGCGGCCGGGTCGTCGACGAGGTGATCCAGACGGATGCGGCCCTCAATCCCGGCAACAGCGGGGGCGCCCTCGCCGACGGCTCCGGCCGGATGGTGGGCGTGAACACCGCGGTGGCGGGCATCGGGCTCGGCCTCGCCGTGCCGATCAACGCGACGACCAGGGAGATCGTCCGGGCGCTCCTCGCCGACGGCCGGGTGCGCCGGGCGTGGCTCGGGATCGCGGGTGCGCGCATCCGCCTCGCGCCGGCGCTCGCCGACCGGATCGGGTCGCCGACCGGCCTCCAGGTGGCGGAGGTGATCCCCGGCAGCCCGGCCGCGCAGGCGGGCCTGAAGCGCGGCGACGTCGTCGTGGCGCTCGCGGGACGCCCGGTGCTCACGGTCACGGAGGTGCAGGCGCTGCTCGTCGAGGGCGCGATCGGGGTGCCCGTCGAGATGACGGTGTGGCGGAACGGAGCGCTCGTCGACGTGATCGTGGAGCCGCGCGAGCTGCAGGACGCCGACCGGCGCTGAGGGCCCCCGCGGGCTGCCGCGGGGCCGAGCATCCGGTGGGAAAGGGCCGCCCTCCCAGCATCCGCCGCTGCGGCGGTTCGTAGCGTGACGGCGACGGGAAGGAGTCGGATGCGCGTCGTCGTCATCGGAGCGACCGGCAATGTGGGCCTCGGGGTGCTGCGGCGCCTGCAGCGGGAGCCGGAGGTCGAGGTCGTCGGGATCGCCAGGCGTGTGCCGGAGCCGGACGCGCCCCCGCCGTATGCGGGCGTCTCGTGGCATGCGATCGACATCCCCGCCGACGACGCCGTGCGGGACCTCACCCTCGCGTTCTCGGGCGCCGACGCCGTGATCAGCCTCGCCTGGCTGCTGCAGCCGAACCACGACGAGCGCGTGCTCGCGGCGACGAACGTCGGGGGCCTCCGGCACGTGCTGCAGGCCGCCGTGGCCGCCGGCGTGCCGCACGTGCTCGTCGCCTCGTCGGTCGGCGCCTACAGCCAGGGGCCGAAGCGCCGCCGGGTCGACGAGTCCTGGCCGACGGGGGCCATCGCGAGCTCGCACTACGGGCGGCACAAGGCGGCGATCGAGCGGATGATGGATCGCTTCGAGCGGGAGCACCCGGACGTCGTCCTGACGCGGATGCGGCCGGCCCTCGTGATGAACCCGCGGGCGGGTGCGGACCTCATCCGCCTGTTCGTCGGGCCGTTCGTGCCGACGCGGTGGATGACGCGCATCCCGCTCGGCGTCCTGCCGATGCCGCCGCGGGCGGTGTCGCAGGTGGTGCACGTCGACGACCTCGGCGACGCGTTCTGGCGCGCGGTCGACCGGCGTGCCGGCGGTGCGTTCAACGTCGCCGCCGAGCCCGTCGTCGGGCCCGAGGAGGTGGCGGCGGTGCTGAAGGCGCGGTGGCTCCCGGTGCGGATCGCGCCGGTGCGGGGCGCGATGTGGCTCGCGTGGCAGCTCCACCTGATCGCGACCGACCCGGGCTGGCTCGACATCGCGACGAGCGTCCCCGTCATGTCGACGGAGCGGGCGCGGCGCGAGCTCGGGTGGGCGCCGACCGTGGACGCGATCGACGCGCTGCGCGAGGCCGTCCGCGGGGTGGCCGATCACGAGCCCGAGCCGGGCTCCCCGCACCTCGCCCGCCATCCGTCGCCGCCGATGGCGCAGTAGGCGCCGCCCCGCCTGCCCGCTCGGCCGGTCGGTCGGTCGGTCGGCTCACGGATGAGCACGACAGCAGGACCAGATCGCTTCAGCAGGACGAAATGGCCGTTTTCGTCCTGCTGAAGCGAAATCGTCCTGCTGAAGTGCTCGGCACCTCAGCAGGCTCCTGGCACCTCCGCAGGCCCCTGGTTCACCACGGGCCTGCTGAACCGCTCGCGTCCTTGCTGTCGTGCTCATGACTCGGACGGGCGCGTGTGGGTCAGTGGCCGAGCGCCGCCATGCCCTGCGGGGCGTACCGGTCGCCGGCCACCGAGCCGGCGGGCGCCACCTCGTCGATCCGGGCGAGGTCCTCCGGCGTCAGGGTCACGTCGAGCGCGGAGACGTTCTCCTCGAGGTTCGGGATACGGCGGGTGCCGGGGATCGGCACCACGTCGTCGCCCTGCGCGAGCACCCACGCGAGCGCGAGCTGCGACGGCGTCACGTCCTTCTCGTCGGCGATCTCGCGCACCCGGTCGACCAGCTCGAGGTTCTTCGTGAACGCCTCGCCCTGGAACCGCGGGTTGCGGCGGCGGAAGTCGTCGGGCGCGAGGTCGTCGAGGCTGCGGATCTGCCCGGAGAGGAAGCCGCGGCCGAGCGGCGAGTAGGCGACGAAGCCGATGCCCAGCTCGCGCACTGTGTCGAACACACCGTTGTCCTCGGGGTCCCGCGTCCACAGCGAGTACTCGGTCTGCAGCGCGGTGACGGGGTGCACGGCGTGGGCCCGGCGGATGGTG
>JBQCCU010000404.1:0-4666 GCA_051961935.1 Amnibacterium sp.
CGCAACGCGAAGGCCGCCGTCGAGGAGGGCATCGTCGCCGGTGGTGGCGTCGCCCTCATCCAGGCGGGTCACAAGGCGTTCGGCGAGCTGCAGCTCGTGGGCGACGAGTCGACCGGTGCGAACATCGTCAAGGTCGCCATCGAGGCGCCGCTCAAGCAGATCGCGTTCAACGCCGGCATGGAGCCGGGTGTCGTCGCCGAGAAGGTGCGCGGCCTCGAGTCCGGCCACGGCCTCAACGCCGCGACCGGTGAGTACGTCGACATGCTCTCGGCCGGCATCGCCGACCCGGTGAAGGTCACCCGCTCCGCGCTGCTCAACGCGGCGTCCATCGCGGGCCTGTTCCTCACCACCGAGGCCGTCGTCGCCGACAAGCCGGAGAAGACGCCGGTCGCTGCCGGCGCCGAGGCCGGCGGCGGCATGGACTACTGAGTCCAGCACGCAACGGCGACCGGGCCGGGCATCCCTCGGGGTGCCCGGCCCGTTCCGCGTCTCGGGGCGGGGGTCGATGCGGGCGGCTCCCGACAATCCGGGCGTGTTAAGACGCCCGGATTGTCGCAAGGCGCCCGCGTCCGCCGGCAGCGCGAGGCGCGGGCCGATCCGGCGGAGCGGGCGTCAGCCGAAGAGGCGCGCGTTCGCCAGCTCGATCTCGGCGTACTGCTGCGCCGCCGTGCGCAGCGCCCGGTCGATGCTCGCCAGCACCTGCTCGAGATTCGCCTGGGTCGCCCGCCACTGCTGCACGACGCCCTGGAAGGCGACCGCGGCCTGCCCCGTCCACGAGCCCTGGAGCGAGTCGAGCTGGCCCTGCAGCGCGCTCACCTCGCCCTGCAGCCGCCCCACCGTCGCCCCGACCGCCGAGGCGGCGCTCGCCACCAGGTCGCTGTCCACCGTGTAGCGCGTCATCGCACGCCTCCTCCCGATCCGCCGCGCCATCGGTGGCGCGGGACGGGTCGGGACGCTAGTCAGGCGACGGGCGCGCCCTGCTCGCTGTCCTCGTCGACCTCCGCCTCGGACTCGTCGTCGGGGGTGGGGAGGAGCGGAAGCGTGACGCGGAACGTCGCGCCGCCGCCGGGGGTCTCCGAGATCCCGATGTCGCCGCCGTGCGCATGCACGATCGCGGCGACGATCGCGAGCCCCAGCCCGCTGCCGCCGGTGTCGCGGGTGCGCGAGGAGTCGGCGCGCCAGAAGCGCTGGAAGATCTTGTCGCGGATCTGCGGCGGGATGCCCTCGCCGTGGTCGATGACCTCGAGCACCGCCAGCGACCGGAGCCGGTCGACGTAGGTGGCGATCTCGATGGGGGAGTCGTCGGGCGTGAAGCGGATGGCGTTGCCGATCAGGTTCGTGAGCACCTGGCGGAGCTTGTCCTCCTCGGCCAGCACCACGGGCTTCGCCGAGCCCGACACCGAGGAGGCGGGCTGCGCCTCGTCGTCGGCCTCGAGGCCGCGCCGGCGGGCCCGCAGCAGGCGCGCGCTCGCGAGGCGGATGGAGCCGGTGATGCTCGCGTCGGATGCGGCGCTGTTGCGCCGGAACAGGCGGGCGGCGGTCGTGAGGGCCGCCTCCGACTCGTCCGGCTCCGCGAGGACGGGCCGGAGGATCTCGATCGCGCCGGTCGGCACCTGCGGGTCGTGCGCGACGACCCGGATCATCCGCTTCGGCGCGAGCGCGCGGGCGTCGAGCGCCGCATCGTGCGCGAGCGGCAGCAGCTCGACGGGCGTCCGCTTCAGCTCGCGCGACTCGTCGAGCCGCGCCAGCGCGAGGAGGTCGGTGACCAGCGCGCCGAGGCGCACCGCCTCCCGCTCGATCCGGTCCATCGCCTGCGCGATGTCCTCGCGGCTCTGCAGCGCACCCATCCGGTAGAGCTCGGCGTAGCCGCGCACCGAGACGAGCGGCGTGCGCAGCTCGTGGCTCGCATCCCCGACGAAGCGGCGCATCTGCTCGATCGTGCGCGCCCGGTCGGCGAGCGCGCCGTCGATGCGGTTCAGCATCCGGTTCAGCGACCGGTTGAGCCGGCCGACCTCGGTGTTCGCCGTGGTGTTTCCGAGGCGCTGGCCGAAGTCGCCGTCCGCGATGGCGGCGGCCGTGCGTTCCACCTGCCGCAGCGGGCCGAACGTCGAGCCGACGAGCACACGGGTCACCACCGCGCCGAGCAGCACGACGACGATGCCGAAGACGAAGAACAGGGTGAACAGCTGCGCGATCAACCGGTTCACGCTCTCGAGGGGCAGCCCGAGCACCGCGGTGCTGCCGTCGCCGAGGTGCCGCACGGCCATCCGGAACGCGGCCGCGCCCTGGTCGTTCTTGACCGTGAACGCCTGCCCGTCCGGCTGGTGCAGGAACGCCTTGGCGTTCTTCGGCAGCGCGGGCGCGGACTGGTCCCAGAGCTCGTTCGAGTGGATCAGCCGGCCCGACGCGTCGAAGTGGGCGTAGACGAACTGGGTGGCCGCGGAGCCCTCGTCCGCGCTCGCCGTCGAGGCGCTCACGTGGCGGAGGGTCTGGCTGATCTGCGTGTCGGCGTCGTGGATCAGGTAGTTGCGCAGCACCGTCATGGTGCCGAACCCGCTGAGCACGAGGCCGACCGTCATCACGAGGACCGTGACCGCCGTGATCTTCGTGCGCAGCGAGATGGCGTTCCACCACTCGGTCAGCGACGCGTGCATGATGGCCGTCAGTGTACGAACCGGGCGTGGGACCCGGTGTCGTACAGACGGAGACTCAGCGGTCTCAGACCTTCGCCGCCTTCAGCATGTAGCCGAAGCCGCGCTTCGTCTGGATGATCGGCTCGGTGGAGTGCGCGTCGAGCTTGCGCCGCAGGTACGAGATGTAGGACTCCACGATGCCCGCGTCGCCGTTGAAGTCGTACTCCCACACGTGGTCGAGGATCTGCGCCTTCGACAGCACCCGGTTCGGGTTCAGCATCAGGTAGCGGAGCAGCTTGAACTCGGTGGGGGAGAGCTCGATGGGCTCGTTGCCGACCGTGACCTCGTGCGTGTCCTGGTCCATCGTGAGCTCACCGGCGCGGATGACCGCGTCCTCCTCCGCGTGCATGGTGCGGCGCAGGATGGCCTTGATGCGCGCCACGATCTCGTCGAGGCTGAACGGCTTCGTCACGTAGTCGTCGCCGCCGACCGTGAGGCCGGTGATCTTGTCCTCCGTGTCGTCCTTCGCCGTGAGGAACAGGATCGGGGAGGTGTAGCCCGAGGAGCGGAGGCGCTTGGTGACGCCGAAGCCGTTCATGTCGGGGAGCATGACGTCGAGGATGATCAGGTCGGGCTCCTCCTCGAGCACCGCGGAGATCGCCTGGGCGCCGTTGCTGACCGCCCGCACGGCGAAGCCGGCGAAGCGGAGGCTGGTGGTCAGCAGGTCACGGATGTTGGGTTCGTCGTCGACGATGAGAACGCGTGGTTGGTCGGCCATGCGCGAGATTCTCTGCGGGCCACCTGGGTGCTCTCTGAGAGCAGGCCGTGCGGAGCCGAGAGGCGGGGCGAGCGCGGGCTGACGCCGCCCGGTGGCGATCCTGTCAGCGTCCGCGTGTGCGGGCCACGACGCCGACGACGATCACGGCGAGGGCCAGCAGCAGGCCGATCACGAGGCCCGGCAGGGGGAGCACCTGGACGACGGCGAGCGCCCCGCTGTGGAAGGCGCTGTCGGGCACGCCGGCGCCCCTGGCGATCAGCAGCACCGCGATGTCGATCACGCACAGGCCGATCACCGTGCCGGCCATGACGGCCAGCGACCGCTGCGCCCGGGACGCGGGCGGCGGGTCCTCGTCCGGGCGGGCCATGCCGGGAGCCTATCGGCGGCCCACCGCAGCCCCCGACCCGCGCGCCGCTACACTGGCCCGGCCGATTCCGGCGCTTCCCGCACTCCGCCAGCTCTCCCTCGAGGTCATCATGCCCACCGGCAAGGTCAAGTTCTACGACGAGCAGAAGGGCTTCGGCTTCATCAGCGCGGATGACGGCCAGGAGGTCTTCCTGCACGCCTCCGCCCTGCCCGCCGGCACCACGGTGAAGGCCGGCACGAAGCTCGAGTTCGGGGTCGTCGCGGGCAAGCGCGGCACGCAGGCGCTGTCCGTCCGCGTGCTCGAGAACCCCCCGAGCCTCCACCGGATGCAGCGGCCCTCCGCCGACGACATGGCCGCCCGGATCGAGGACCTCATCAAGGTGCTCGACCGCGAGGGCGCCAACCTGCGCCGCGGCCGGTACCCCGACTCCGCGCACGGCCACCGCATCGCCGCCGTGCTGCGGCGCGTCGCCGACGACTTCGACGCCTGAGCAGCCGATGACGGTGCTGCAGGACGACCGCGCGGAGCTCGCCCTCCGCGCGCTCGCCGAGGTGACGGATCCCGCATCCGTCGGTGAGCTGATCGAGGTCGCGGAGCCCGAGGCCGGCGTGCGCGATCTCGTGTTCGCCTGCCGCCTGCCCGGCTACGTCGCCTGGCGGTGGACCGTGTCGACCGCCCAGGTGGGCGACGCGGCGCCGACCGTGCTCGAGGTCGAGCTGCTGCCCGGCGAGGGTGCGCTCGTGGCGCCGCCGTGGGTGCCGTGGGCCGAGCGGCTCGCCGAGTACCGCCGCACCCACCCCGACGAGGCCGATGACGTCGCCGACGACGACCTCGACGACGAGGACGACGAGGATCTCGACGAGGTCGACCCCGACGCGCTCGAGATCG
>JBQCCU010000405.1:0-5849 GCA_051961935.1 Amnibacterium sp.
CACCCGCACACCCCCCCGGGCGCGCGCCCCCGCCCCCCCCCCCCCCCCCCCCCCCCCCCCCCCCCCGCGCGGGTCAGGACGCCGGGATGGCGTTCGTGACGGTGGTGAAGAGGCCGGCCAGCTTCGGGCCGAGCAGGAGCAGCGTGGCGACGATCGCGACGGCGATCAGGCCGACGAGCAGGCCGTACTCGACGGCGGTGGCTCCCTCGTCCTCGCTGGTGAGGCGGTCGTAGCCGGAGACGAACATGGTCTGGAGTCGAACGAAGAGCGCGAGCATTGTGGTTCCCCCATGGATAGTTGAGTGGGTGGCGCGGGTCCGAACGGTGGTCCACCGGGATCCCCATCCCGGCGGCGTCTGGTCGCCAGGGCAGAAAGTAGCGGCGCATTCCTCGCCCCGTATACGCCCGAATTCGGGTGTCGGCACATAGGGGGACGCGCCGGGGTACAGAGCAGAACGCCCGGTCGGGGCTCGGAATCGCTCTCTCCCGACCCTCGTGGGCACTGCGCAGGAACGACGGTGATCCGGTGGGACGACGGTTCTGCGACCCGGATCCGACCGTCATTCGGACGGATCACCGTCGATTCGAATCGACGCCGCTGCGCTACGGAGCGGCCGCGGTGCCGTCCGTGATCGGGCCGGGCGGATGCGGGGGCAGGATCGGGCCCCCCGTCGTCACCCGCAGCACCGGCGCGCCCCAGTCGAGGACGCGGTAGCGGCCGCAGGAGATCGTGCGGACGGGAGGGCCGGCCGTGGCCGTGGCGAACGGCGGCGTCGTCGCATCGGTGACGAGGAACGAGACCCACGGATCCGCGTAGTCGGCCCGGTCGGCGAGCCACTCGACCGCGTGCAGGCGGCCGTCGACCTGGAGCAGACGGCGCGGGTCCGGCAGATACGCCTTCGGGCCGCGGATCGTCTCGAAGCGGCCCGCGCCGGTGCGGCCGCTCGCGACGATCCAGCGGGCGAGGCAGCCGATCGAGGCGTCGGGGGTGGCGGCGCTCGCGGCGGTGACGCCGAGCCCGGCGACGCCCGCCACCGCGAGCGCGACGGCGAGCGCCGTGCGCGTCCGGTGGAGGCGACCGGGGAGCCGGGCGGGGAGCCGGACGAGCACGAGCGGGAGCAGGGGGAGCAGCCACACCGGCTGCAGGTAGCGGACGGCCGGGGCGCCGAGCAGCACGGTCCCCGCGGTGACCGCGAGCGGCCCGAGCACCGCGACCGACAGCAGCACCGCGGCCTCCGTCCGGCGGTCGCGGATCGCGCGCACCGCGAGCAGCGCGTCGACCACGATGGCGGTGTCGATCGCGGCCACCGAGACGAGGCCCTCGACGGTCCCGATCCGCGCCGCCAGGTCGTGAGCGAGGTAGGCGAGGGTGGGCAGCGCGTTCGACGGGTCGGCGTAGTCCGCGGTGCTCCGCACGATTCCCGCGGCGAAGGGGATGCGGGCGAGGAACCCGACGAGGGAGCCGGTCGCGAGCGCACCGCCCAGCAGCAGGACCGACCGCCCCGCGACCCGCCGGAGCAGCAGGAGCAGGAGCGCCGTGAGCACGAGCGGGGCGGCGGCCCAGGCGAGGAAGAGGGGGTTCGTGAGCACGGAGGCCGCCGTGAGCACGGCCAGCACGGCGGCCGCTGCCCGTGCGCGCCGGCGCGCGAGGACCGCGGCGCCGAGCCCCACGGCGACCGCCGTCGCGAGCAGCGTGGCGCTGTAGTACGTGGTCGTGGCGGTGAGGGACGGCAGCTCGAAGCCGTCCCACGCCGCCGACGAGTCGAGCAGCGTGAACGCCGCGAACGCGCTGAAGGCGAGGAGCGCTCCCGTGACGCAAGCGGCGCGCGTGCCGCGGCGGAGGAGCGCGGCGACGAGGCGCAGGCAGGCGTAGAGGAGGACCAGGTTCAGCACCGCGTCGATCGCGAGGTTCGCGCGCACACCGAGACCGAGCGCCGCGGTCGCGTCGTAGAGCGCCCGCTCCGGCAGGAAGAGCACCGACGACAGCGCCCAGTCCTGCCGCTCGCCGACCGCGCTGGAGGCACGCAGCAACGGCAGGAGCACCGAGTCCGCGTCCGAGAAGAGGATCCACGCGCGCGGCGTGAGGCAGAGATGCGCGACGGCGACGAGCGCGACGGCGAGCGCGGCACCGAGGCCGGCCACCTCGGTCCGCACGGCGCGCCGGCGCTCCGGGCCTGCTGGACGCGTCCGGGCGCGCTCGGACGTGGCGGTCACGGCGCCCTCCCGTCTCCCGGCCCGGTCGCCGCGAACGGTAGCGCGACCGGGCGGCGGCGCGCTCCCGCCGCGCGCGTCAGTCGCGGAGCGGCCCGCCCCGCTCGTCGATCAGCTCGAGCAGGTGCTGCACGACGCGGTCACCGCTCGCGCGGATCCCGTCGTGCTCCCACTCGTTCGTCACCCACGCGTGCAGGCCGCCCACGGCGGCGGCCGTCTCGAGCTGGAGCGGCGCGTCGACGTAGAGGTCGTCGAAGTAGACCGCAGCCGCGACCGGCACCTCGTTCGCCGCGAGCCGGTCGCGGTCGTAGAGCGGGCTCCAGTCCGTGCGGCGGGCGAGCACCTCGGCGATGTCGCGGAAGGGCTTCAGCAGCCGGATCTCCTCGAACATCCAGGGGTACATCATCTCCGCGGTGAACCGCAGCGGGCGGGCGGTCTCCGCGAACTCGGGGTGGCGCTCGTGCTCCGCCTGCGCGGCCCAGCCGGTGGCGCCGGATGCCGGATCGGCGTAGATCGGTTCCTGCAGCACGGCGTAGAGCGGGTCGTCCGCGAAGGCGGTGCGTGCCTGCACGTCGGCGAGGAACGCGTCGGAGAGCTCCCCGTCGGAGGAGGAGAACGCCTCGTCGACGAGCCAGTGCACCTCCTCGAAGCCGGCGCCCATCCCGAAGCCGCTACCGAGGTGCTGGAAGCGCCGCACGGTGAGCACGTCGCCGTCCGGCAGCCGCACGTCCCCCGGCGCGAGCCGGTCGGCGATGCGGGCGATCACCGCGGTGTCGGCCGGGTAGCGGCGCTCGTACTCCCGGTTCTTCGCGAGCGCCCGGGGGTAGGTGCGGCGGTACACCTCGGCGGCGTCGGGATGCAGCGACGCGAGGCCGCCCATGACGATGCAGGACGCGAGGCCCTCCGGTGCCTGCGACAGGTACGTGAGGGTGAGGAAGCCGCCGTAGCTCTGCCCGATCGTCGACCAGCGCTTGCCGCCGAACTCCGTCCTCCTGAGGTGCTCCGCGTCGCGGACGATCGAGTCGGCGCGGAAGTGCGCCACGTAGTCCGCCCCCTCCGCAGCGGATGCGAACGAGGCGGCGCGGGCGGCGTCGATCCGGGTGCTGCGGCCGGTGCCGCGCTGGTCGAGCAGCACGACGCGGAACCGGTCGAGCAGCACACCGAGCCAGCCGGACGCATCCGTCGGCCGCGGCGACTTGCCGCCGGGACCGCCCTGGAGGAAGCAGATCAGCGGCAGGTCCTCGTACCGCTTCGCCGGGCGCACGACCTCGCGGGCGAACACCTCGATCGACGGCCCGTCCGGATCCGCCCAGTCGAGCGGCACGGGCACCACGTGGTCGCGGACGAGCAGCCCGGGGATCGTGTACTCGGCGGTGATCACCCCCTCATCCTTTCGCCTCATCCGGGGGTTGCCACTTTCCGCCGCACAACGGGCGCTCGAGCGGCGAGAAGTGGCAAGTCGCCCCGGTGGATAGGGTGGCGCCCGTGACGGCGAGGACGCGGGGACGCAGCGTCCTCGCGCTCGTCGGGCTCCTCGTGGTCGTCGAGTTCTCGTCGGGCGTCCTGCAGGGCTACTACACGCCGCAGCTCACCGACATCGCCCGGCTGCTCCACATCCGGGACCCCGACGTCAACTGGCTCGAAGCGGCGCAGCTGATGCTCTCGACCGTCCTCGTGCCGATCCTCGCGAAGGCCGGCGACCTCGTGGGCCACCGGCGGATGCTGCTCGTCTCGCTCGCGGTCACCGCGCTCGCCTCCTTCGGGCTCGCGGCGACCTCGAGCTTCCCGCTGTTCGTCGCCCTCTGGGCGAACCAGGGCGTCTACTCGGTGTGGCTGCAGCTCGAGGTGGCGCTCATCGCGCTGCGTGCGACCACCCGCCCAGACCCGGCCGCCGCGACGCGGGCCGGCAGCGGCGTCATCGTCGCCGCCCTCGAGGCCGGCGCGATCGCGGGCGCCCTCGCGGGCGGCTCCGCCACCGCACTGCTCGGCTCCCATCACGGCTCGCTCCTCGTGCCGGGCGTGCTCGTCACGGTCGCCTTCTTCGCGGTGCTGCTCGGCGTCCCGGCGGGGGAGGGGCGCTCGCCCGGCCGGATCGACGCGCGGGGTGCCGGGCTGCTCGCCGTGGCGCTCGCCGTGCTGACCGGCGGCCTCAGCCTGCTGCGCCTCACCCCGGGCGCGGCGCTGCCGTGGGTCGTCACGGCGGCGGGCGTCGCGCTGCTCGTGCTCTTCTGGTTCGTCGAGCGCCGCACGGCGGATCCGCTCATCGACGTGCGCGTGCTGGCGCGGCCCGCGATGTGGCCGGTGCAGCTCACGGCGCTGCTGTTCGGGGTCAGCGTGCTCGGGGCGCAGGGGCCGCTGTCCACCTTCGCCCGCACGGATCCGAAGGCGGTCGGCTACGGCCTCGGGCTCGGCAGCGGCGCCCTGTCGATCCTGATCGGCGTCTACGTGCTGTTCCTCCTCGTCGGCGCACTGCTGCTCGGGCCGGTGTCCCGGCGCATCGGCGCGCGCCGCACCCTGATGGTCGCGGCGGCCGTGGTCGGGGTCGGCTACCTCGCGCTCGTGCCGTTCCACGCGGCGCTCTGGCAGCTGCTCGGGGCGATGGCCGTCGCCGGGCTCGGCTCCGGCGCGCTGGTCGCCGCGCTGCCCGCGGCCGCGGCCGCCGTCGCGCCCGGCGGCCGAACCGCCGTCGCCACCGGGCTCACGAACACCGGCAAGACCCTCGGCGGCGCGTTCGCGTCCTGCGCCTTCGCGATCGCCCTCGCGGCGGGGGCGCCGCTCGCCGCGGACGGCCGGGTGGGCACCGCAGGGAGCCTCAGCGGCTACCTGACCGTCTGGATCATCTGCGGCGTCACCGCCCTCGTCGCCGCCGCCTGCCTCGCGGTCGTGCCCAAGGGCGCGTTCGAACGCGTGCCGGATCCGGTGCCGGTCGCGTGAGCGCCGCCGAGCACCTCGCCGCGCTGATCCGGCTCCCGATCGTCTCCGCCGGCCCTGAGCCCGCCGACTTCGCCGCCTTCCACGACCGGCTCCGGGCCCTCTACCCGCTCGTCGCCGAGCGCCTCGCGTGGGAGACCGTCGGGGACGGCGCGCTGCTGCTCACCTGGCACGGCGGATCCGCGGCGCCGATCGTGCTGATGGCGCACCTCGACGTCGTGCCCGTCACCGACCAGCGCTGGGCGGCCGACCCGTTCGCCGGGCGGATCGAGCACGGTGCGGTGGTGGGCCGCGGCGCCCTCGACGACAAGGGGGCGCTCGTCGCGATCCTCGAGGCCGTCGAGTCGCTGCTCGGGGACGGGCGCACCCCGGCCGGCGACGTGCACCTGTGCTTCGGCCACGACGAGGAGGTCGCCGGCAGCGGCTCCCGCGCCGTCGCCGACCTGCTGCGGCAGCGCGGCGTGCGGCCCGCGCTCGTCGTCGACGAGGGCGGCGCGGTCGTCGAGGGGATGCTGCCCGGCGTGCGCGGCCCGCTCGCGGTCATCGGGCTCGCCGAGAAGGGCGTCGCGACGGTCCGGCTCACCGCACGGGCGGCCGGCGGCCACGCCTCGGTGCCCCCGAGGCGCAGCGCGCCGGGCCGGCTCGCCGCCGCGCTCGTGCGGCTCGAGCGGCATCCGCAACCCGCGCGCACCAGCCCGGTCGTCGCCC
>JBQCCU010000406.1:0-4707 GCA_051961935.1 Amnibacterium sp.
GGAGAACCGTCGTCAGAGGACGGGGCCGTCGCTGTCCGCGGTCGCCCGCGTGACGCGCTCGCCGGAGGCGGCGTCGACGCCGGTCCGCGAGGTGGTGACCGTGCGGCGGCCGCGGAGGGCGAGGATCAGCCCGACGACGAACACGACGACGCCGGCCACCATCAGGATGTAGCCGACGGTGGACAGGCTGATGAAGCCGACCGAGACGTGCACGGCGAACGCGAGGATCGCGCCGATCACGAACAGGACGGCGCCGGTGCCGATACTCATGGACTTGTCTCCTTCGTTACTGGGTCGCCGCACGGGTGGTGCGGCTTCCGCGCCCGGGTAGTGGCGCGGACGACTAGACGCGACGTCCGGTGAGCGCCCTCACGATGAACAGGATGATCGCGATGACGAGCAGGATCCCGCCGATCCAGAGCAGGAAGCTCAGGGCGTGCGCGACGCCGCCGGTGATCAGCAGCACGATCGCCACGATGGCGATGATGATGAGCAGGGCGTTCATGGGTTCCTCGATCTCTGACGGGTGTTACATCAACCGACGAAACGGAAGGCTCCGCGGCAGCCCAGTTCTAGCGATCCAGACTGAATGCTTCCAGGGAATTTCAGGAAACTTTCAAGGAAAAAGGGCTGTCCCCAGCCGGGAGGGCTCCGAACAGGAGTACGGATGGATGCAGTGCAGGAGGGAGACGCGCGGATGACGTGGGTGCTCCTGCTCGTCCAGGTGCCGTCCGAGCCGTCGCGCCACCGCGTGGCGGTGTGGCGCGAGCTGCGGCGCGGGGGAGCGGTCCCCGTCGGCGCCGGGACGTGGGCGCTGCCCGACTCGCCGGTCTTCCAGCCGGCCATCGACCGCGCCCGCTCGCTCTGCGCCCGGGGCGGTGGCTCCTTCGCGATCCTCGACGCCGTGCCCCGCGACCCCGAGTCCGAGCAGGTCGTGCGGGCCGCCTTCGTGGGGGCCCGGCTGGACGAGTGGGCGGAGTTCGACCGGGACTGCGCGAAGTTCGAGCGCGAGATCGCGGACGAGATCACGAAGCGGAAGTTCACCTTCGGCGAGCTCGAGGAGGAGGAGCAGAGCCTCGACCGGCTGCGCCGCTGGTACCGGGATCTCCGCAAGCGCGACGTGATGCGCCTGCCGGAGGCGCGGGAGGCCGAGCGGCACCTCCGGGCGTGCGAGTCGCTGCTGAACGAGTACGCCGAGCAGGTCTACGAGGCGGCCCGGCGCACCGACACCTGGTCGGGGGAGCACAAGGCGGTCCGCCCGTCCGACGTCGCCTGAAGGGGGCGCGCTCGGCGCTCGTGCAGGGGATGCGGCGCCCCCGTACGGCAGGATTCCGGCATGGACGCCGCCGACCTGCAGCAGCGGTTCGCCGCGCTCACGTCCGCGCACGTCGCCGACGGCTGCCTGCGCGCCGGCGTGCCGGTGCGCTGCGGGCCGTCGGGGCTGCAGGCCGTGGTCCCCGGTGCCCGCGTGGCCGGCCGGGTCGCGCCCGCCCGGCACGCCGGCAGCGTCGACGTGTTCCTGGAGGCGCTGGAGCGCGCCGAACCGGGTGACGTGCTCGTCGTCGACAACGGCGGGCGCCTCGACGAGAGCTGCGTCGGCGACCTCGTCGTGCTCGAGGCGCAGGCGGCGGGGCTCGCGGGCATCGTGATCTGGGGGCTGCACCGCGACACGGTGGAGATCCGCCGGATCGGGCTGCCGGTGTTCTCGCTCGGCCGCATCCCCACCGGCCCCCTCGACCACTCGGGGCGCACGCCGATCAGCACCCGGCCGGCCGAGGTCGGCGAGTGGATCCTCGACGACGGCGACGTGGTGCTCGGCGACGAGGACGGCCTGCTGTTCGTGCCCGGCGACCGGCTCGAGACGGTGCTGGAGCACGCGGAGCGCATCCGCGACACGGAGGCCGCGCAGGCGGACCGGATCCGCGGGGGACGCACCCTGCGCGACCAGGTCCGGCTCGCGGACTACCTCGCCAGGCGCGCCGAGGATCCCACCTACACCTTCCGCCGCCACCTCCGCGAGGTCGGCGGCGAGATCGAGGTGTGAGGGGCGTGCCCGTCTCCGTCTCCGTCGTGCTGCCGGTGCGCGACGACGCCCCGGCGCTGCGCCGGTGCCTCGTCGCCCTCGGGACCCTCACCGATCGACCCGACGAGATCGTGGTGGTCGACAACGGCTCGAGCGACGGCACGGCCGAGGTGGCTCGGTCGGCGGGAGCCCGCGTCGTGACGGAGCCGGTCGCCGGCATCGCCAAGGCCGCCGCCACCGGCTACGACGCGGCGACCGGCGACGTGCTCGTCCGCTTCGACGCCGACGCGGTGCCGCCGGTCGACTGGATCGCCCGCATCCGGGCGGCGTTCACCGCCGACCCGGCGCTCGCAGGCCTGACCGGGCCCGGCGTCTTCACCGAGCTCCCGTGGCCCGCCAGGCTGCTCGCGGGGCTCGGCTACCACGGCGCCTACTTCGGCCTCGTCGGCGGGATGCTCGGCCGGGTGCCGCTCTACGGCTCGGACCTCGCGGTGCGGCGGAGCGCCTGGCTCGAGGTGCGCGACCGGTTCCACCGGGACGACCCGATGGTCCACGACGACCTGTGCCTCACCATCCACCTCGGGGACCGGCGGATCGCGTTCGATCCGCGGATCGGCGTGGCGGTCTCCGCCCGCGCGGTGACCCCGCGGCGGCTGCGCGTCGCCGGGATCAAGACCCGGCACACGGTCCGGATCCACGCGGCGGCGTTCCGCCGCACCCTGGCGGGCCGCGTCCTCTCACCCCTGCTCGGCGCCGGTCCGGTCGGCGCCCTCGTACCCCCTTGGGAGGGAACATGACCGACACCGCGCACGTCGTCGTGGTCGGCGGCGGCCACAACGGGCTCACCGCCGCCGACTCCCTGGCCCGAGCGGGCCGGCGGGTGGGGGTGCTCGAGCGGTCCGACGCCGTCGGCGGTGCCGCCGTGTCGGCCGCCGCCTTCGCGGGGGTGGACGCGCGGCTCTCCCGCTACTCCTACCTCGTCAGCCTGCTGCCCACCCGCATCCGGGAGGACCTGGGGCTGCACCTCACCCTCGCCCGCCGCCGCTACGCGTCCTACACGCCGCTGCCCGGCTCCGACACCGGCCTGCTCGTCGACACGGGCGACGCGGCCGCGACCGCCGCCTCCTTCGCCGCGGTCGGAGCCGCGGCCGACGCGGGCGCCTACGACCGGTGGCTCGAGGACACCGCGGCGCTCGCCGCCGCCGTGTGGCCGACGATGCTCGACCCGCTGCCGGCGGAGCGGGACGTGCGCGACCGGGTGCCGGCGGCGATCTGGGACGAGCTCGTCGCGACCCCGATCGGTGCGACGCTGCGCCGGCGCTTCGCGTCCGACCTCGTGCGCGGGATGGTCGCCACCGACGCCCTGATCGGCACCTTCGCCGCGCTGGACGAGGCGTCGCTCGAGCAGAACGTCTGCCTGCTGTACCACGTGATCGGCGGCGGCACCGGGGACTGGGACGTGCCGGTCGGTGGGATGGGCGCCGTCACCGGGGCGCTCGCCGACGCCGCACGCGCGGCGGGCGCGGTGCTCCTCACGGGCGCGGAGGTGACGGCGGTCGATCCGGAGGGGCTCGTCACGGCCCGGATCGGCGGCGAGGAGCGGCGGTTCGCCGCGGGCACGGTGCTCGCGAACGTCGCCCCGACGGTGCTCGAGCGGCTGCTCGGCCGCTCGGGCGCTGCGGCGCCGGCGGGGGCGCAGATCAAGGCGAACCTCCTGCTGAAGCGCCTGCCGCGACTCCGCGACCCCCAGGTCGCGGCCGAGGCGGCGTTCGCCGGCACCTTCCACGTGCACGAGGCCGCGTCCGAGCTGGACGGTGCGCACGCCGCCGCGTCCGCCGGCCGCCTCGCGGATCCGCTGCCGCTCGAGACCTACTGCCACTCGCTCACCGACCCGAGCATCCTGGGTCCGGAGCTGCGGCAGGCGGGCGTCCAGACCCTCACCGTGTTCGGGCTCCAGGCGCCGCACCGGCTCGGGCTGGACCGGGCGACGGCCGAGGCCGCGGTGCTCGCCTCGCTCGACGACGTGCTCGCCGAGCCGATCGAGGACCTGCTGCTGCCGGACGGGAACGGCGAGCCGTGTCTCGAGGTGCGGACGACGACGGATCTCGAGGACTCGCTCGGGATGCCGGGCGGCCACATCTTCCACGGGCCCCTGACGCCGCCGTGGCTGCGGGACGGCGAGCGGCCGGCGACCGCCGCGGAGCGGTGGGGCGTCGCGACGGCCGATCCGCGCGTCCTGCTGTGCGGCTCCGGGTCCCGGCGGGGCGGCGCCGTCTCCGGCCTCGGCGGCTACGCGGCCGCCATGGCGGTGCTCGAGGGCTAGGGGCGGGCTTCCCGCCCGGCTCCGGCGGTCCCGGGAGTCGGCATCGGTGCCGGAAATAGGCCGCCGTGCTGGGCGGGGCCGGCGTGCCGGGAGTAGGCATCGGTGCCGGGAGTCGGCCGCAACCCGGTGTCGGCGCCTACGGGCGGCACATTCCCCTCCGCGCGGCACACCGCCTCCGCGCTGCAATGACGGCGATCCGTCGAAAAGACGGAGCCGCGAGGCCCGGATCACCGTCATTTGGGTCGATCACCGTCATCCCGACGCACCGGACGCCGATCCATGCCGCGCCGACTCCGCGCGGCACACCGCGCCCACGCAGCAGCCCGGGCGATCGGGCTACGCGAGCCGGAAGGCCGCGGCG
>JBQCCU010000407.1:0-12283 GCA_051961935.1 Amnibacterium sp.
GGTGACGGGCCCCTCGAGCGCGGCCCGGACCGCTTGGGCCTTCCTCGCCTCCGGCGCCACCACGATCACGCGCTGCGGTGCGAGCAGCGCCGGGATCGTGAGGCTGATCGCCTCCCGCGGCGTCTCGGCGAGCGACGGGAAGTGGCCCTCCCCGACCTGCTGCCGACGGGACACCTCGTCCATCACGACGATGCGGACCCACTCCTTCGCGCCGAAGTCCGCGGGCGGATCGTTGAAGGCCAGGTGGCCGTTCTCGCCGATCCCCATCACGCAGATCGCGGGGGCGAGGTCGCGCAGCAGCGTCTCGTAGCGCGCGATCTCCTCCTCCACCGGAACGACGTCGCCCGCAAGTCCCTCGAAGCGGCGCGGGTGCAGCGGCTCGACGATGCGCTCCCGCATCCAGCGGCGGAAGCTCGCGGGATGGTCCTCGGCCATGCCGAGGTACTCGTCCATATGGAGGACGGTGATCCGGGCCCAGGGCACGTCGGTCCGATGCCCAAGCGCCTCGACGAAGGCGAGCTGCGAGTTCCCGGTGGCGAGGATGACGGCAATGTCGCCACGCTCGGCGATCGCGGCCCGAGCCGCCTCCGCGAAGTCCGCTGCTGCGGCTTCGCCGGCCTCCCGGGGCGACGCGCCGATGCTCACACCGAGCTCGTCGTACTGCAGGTCGTCCACGTCCGCTCCCGTCGTCAGAGGTTCATCGCCGCGGCCGGTCAGGCCCGCACCGGCTGCCGCGCCCAGGCGGGCAGGGCGTCGCCGTGGGCCTCGACGAGCGCGTCGCAGAGGTCCCAGATCTCGTCGGCCGTCAGCGTCGCCGCGGTGCTCGGATCGAGCATGGCCGCGTGCCGGATCCCGCGCGGGTCCTCCGCGACGACCGCGTCGATTCCCAGCTCGACGACACCCAGATAGGAGCGGTTGAGCGCCGCGCACGCCGCGGGCAGGTCGCCCACGTGCCACGGGTGCACGCCGGCGGCGTCGACCGCCGCCCCGACCTCCACGGGCGCGCCCGCGGGGAGGTTGCCGATGAGCCCGGTGTTCGGCACGTTCACCTGGATCGTCCGCGGCACGCCCGTGACCATGCTGTGGATGATCTGCGGCGCGTACTCGACCGCACCGTCGGGGAGATCGACGTCCTCGCCGGCCGCGAGGCTCGCGGTGAGGCGCTCGAATTCGCGGACGTCGTCGGCGTTCGCGCGCACCCGGTCGGCGACGCCAGGCAGCCGGAGCCGCGCGACCTCGTCCGCGCTCCGCAGGTACCACGGCACGTACTCGCTGTTGTGCTTGCTCGTCTCCGTCGGGAAGAACCCGAAGCGGCGGTACATGTCCACCCGGAGGGCGCGGCGCAGCTCCGGGTCCGCGCGGATCCGCTCGTCGAGTCGGTCGTAGAGGTTCTCGCCGTCGCGCTCGAAGCGGAGCACCCAGGCCTGGTGGTTCACGCCGGCCGAGGTCCATGCGACCTCCTCCTGCGCCACCCCCAGCAGGTCGCAGAGCTCCGCGATCGTCCAATGGACGGAGTGGCAGAGCCCGAACGCCTTCAGCGCCGGCGCCACCCGCGCGAGGTAGCCGATGTTCATCGCCATCGGGTTCGTGTAGTTGAGCAGGACCGCGTCGGGGCAGACCGCGGCCATGTCCGCCGCCAGGTCCCGCAGGAACGGCAGGGTCCGCACGGCGCGGAAGATCCCGCCGATGCCGAGCGTGTCCCCGACCGTCTGCCGCAGCCCGAACCGCGCCGGCACCTCGAGGTCGGTCGCGGCGGCGGCCGCGCCGCCGATGAGCACGGTGTTGATCACGAAGTCGGCGCCCTCGAGCGCGTCCCGGCGCCGCGCGTGGGTGCTCACCCTGGGCCCGGCCCCGAGCCGGCGCGCGACCGAGGCGACGACCAGGCCGGCGGTCGCGAGCCGGGTCTCGTCCAGGTCGTGCAGGCGCAGCTCGGCGCTCGCGAGCTCGGGGAACTGCAGGATGTTCGCCACCAGGTCGCGGGTGAACTTCACGCTGCCCGCACCGACGAAGGCGATGGTCGTCACCGCCGAACCGTAGCCGCGGCGAGCGCGGGGGTGGGCGAAGCGCGCACCCCGAGTGAGTGGTCACCGCACCGCATCCGGGAGTGTCCCTAGCGTGCTCGATATGACGGATGCGACGGCGGATCGGCACGGGCAGGCGCGATGAGCGTGCGGACGTTCGACCTCGTCGTCGTGGGGGCGGGGATCGCTGGTGCGGCGGTGGCGCAGCGCGCCGTCGAGCTCGGGCTCAGCACGGCCGTCGTGGAGGCGGGTGCAGCGGGCCGCGCGACCACGGCGGGCGCCGGGATCATCTCGAACTACGGGCTCGACGACGAGGAGCTCCGCCCCGCCTGGCTCGACCTCGTCCGGTCGAGCACGGCGGAGTACGCCGCGCTGATGGACCGGCTCGGCGACGGCGCGGACCAGGCGGCCCGGTACGGGGTGGTGGGCGAGGTCGTCCTGGCGACGACGGAGGACGAGCGGCGGGAGCTGACCCGGTTCGAGCGGGCTCTCGATACGCTGCCGCTCGGCGCCGATCGTCCCGAGGTGCACCGGCTGACCGGGCGCGACCTGCGGTCGCAGTGGCCCGGGATCCGCGAGGACCTCGACGGGCTGTTCATCTCCTCCACCGGCCGCGTGGACGGGAACGCGCTGGCCGGCGTCCTCCTCGAGCGGGCGCGCGCGGGCGGCGCGGTCTGGTTCCCCGGCGCCGCCCGGCTGGAGGCGGCGCCGGACGTGCGGGTGCACGTGGGCGGCGACGTGCTGTCGGCGGCAACGGTGGTGGTCGCGGCCGGGGTGTGGAGCCCGCGACTGTTCGAACCGCTCGGCGTGCGCCTCACGGTGACGCCCGATCGGGGTCAGATCGTGCACCTCGCCGGCGAGCCACCGGTGCAGGAGGCGCCGGTGCTGAAGACCTTCGACGGCCCGTACCTCCTCGGCTTCCCAGGTCCGTGGATCGTGGTCGGCGCCACCCACGAGCTCGGTGACCGCCCCACCGCGGAGGTCCGCGCCGGCGACCAGCTCGCGGTGCTCGAGCAGGCCCTCTCCGTCGCACCCGGGCTCGCGTCGCACACGATCCTGGAGACCCGGGTCGGGTTCCGGCCGACCTCGGTCGACGGGCTGCCGCTCGTCGGATCGGTGCGAGACGGCGTCTCGGTGCTGACCGGCCTCGGCTCGTGGGGGCTGACGCTCGGGCCGATGCTCGGCCGCCGCCTCGTCGACGGCCTGGCCGGCGTCGAGGACGGGCGGCAGCTCGACATCGGCTTCCTGAGCCCGGACCGGCCCGGATCCTGTCCCTCGTCCCCGCCCGTCGCGGTGCTCGGCTCGCACACCGCGAGCGACTGAGCCGGTCGGGCGAGCGTCAGTCCGACGGGCGGAGGGCGGTGCCGGGAGTGGCCCCCGTCAGCTGTCCGCCACGGAGGACGGCCGTGCCGGCGACCAGCACGTCGTCGATGCCGGTCGCGAGGGAGAGCGGCCGGTCGTAGGTGGACGTGGCCCGCACCACGGCCGGCGCGACGACGAGCAGGTCGGCGATGAGGCCCGGGGTGACTCCGCCGCGTCCGCCGAGCCGGAACCGGCGGACGGCCGCGGCCGACAGGTGGTCGACGACCAGCGGCCCGCCGAGCAGGGGCGTGAAGTCGGCGAGGTAGCGCGCGAAGGTCCCGTAGGCGCGGGGGTGCGGGTGCGCGCCGACGAAGATCCCGTCCGACCCGGCGGTGTGGCCCGGATCAGCGACGAGCGGGGCGAGCTCCTGCGGTGTCCGGGGGGTGGGGACGCGCATGATCGCGGTCACCTGGAGCCGGGACGCGGCGAGGACGTCGAGCGCGAGCGCGACCGGGTCGACCCCGTCCGCAGCCGCGGCCTCCGCGAGCGTGCGTCCCGCGTGACGCCCCCGGTCCTCGGCCGCGATGTGCGAGAGCGTGATCTGCTCCGCCCAGTCCGGGCCGAGGTCCGCTCGGGTCGTGACCCGCTCGAGCACGGCCCGGCGCACCCGCTCGAAGCCCTCCGGGGTACTGACCGCCTCGTCGAGCGCCGAGGTGCCCGGCGCTGCGAGCTCGGGCGGGAGCATCAGCATGGACAGGAGCGTGCAGCCTCGTGAGTACGGGTAGCTGTCGAACGAGACGTCCACCCCCTGGCTGCGCAGATCGTCGAGCAGCGCCAGCGCCGTCCCGGCCGGCGCATGCAGGTGGGAGACGTGCGCCCGCACCCCCGTCGCCGCGACGATCGCCGCGACCTCCGCGAGGCCCGCCCCCAGGTTCGCCTCGTACCCGCCGCGGACGTGGCTCACGTAGACCGATCCGGCGGCGGCGACGTCGAGGCAGAGCGCGGCGAGCTCGCGCACGTCGGCGAAGATCCCCGGCACGTAGTCGAGGCCCGTCGACAGGCCGACGGCCCCCTCCTGGAGACCCTGTCGGACGAGGGCGCGCATCGCGCTGAGCTCCGCGTCGTCGGCGGACCCCCGGGAGTCGCCGCGCACCTCGTGCCGCACCGTTCCGGCGCCCACGAGGGCAGCGACGTTGAGGGGCGTGGTCCGCTCGTACGTGCGCAGCAGCGCGCCCATGCCGCCGTGCCGGTAGGTGGGATGCGCGCCGTCCACGCTCGCGAAGTAGCGCCCGCTGTACGCCCCGTCACCCGGCGCGACGCCGACTCCGTCCTGGCCGACGATCACGCTCGTCACCCCCTGCCGCAGCAGGGCGAGCTGAACCGCGCGATCGAACACGGCCGCGCCGGCGTGGGAGTGCGCGTCCACGAAGCCGGGGAGCACGACCCGTCCGCCGCAGTCCACCACGACCGCGTCCGGGTCGACGGGAAGCCCTTCGCCGACCGCGGCGATGATGCCCCGCCGGACCGCGACGTCCGCCCGCCGGAAGCCGTCCGGGGAGAGGACCGAGCCGCCGCGGAGCAGGACGGGGGCTCCGGCTGGGGATGCGACGGCCACGGACTAGCCCTGGACGCCGGGGGTGAGCCACACCGGTCGCGGCAGGGTGGTGACCGGTTGCGGGGCGCCCATCCGGCCGTCAGTGGCGAGGGGCAGCGCGACGACCAGGGACGAGTCCCGGCCTGCGACGAGCAGGTGGTCCTCGACGAGGGCGAGGTGCTGCGGCCAGCGGACCCCGGCGTCCGCCTCGTCCAGCAGGGCCGGTCGGCCGACGTCGATCCTCGCCAGCGTGTCGGCGCCGCGGTTGGCGGTGATGACGACGGACGTGCCGGGCACCGCGATCAGGTCGCTCGGATAGTTCGGCCCGAAGCCGCGCCCCCGTGTGCTGGGCGCCGTCCGCCACTCCAGCACCCGCCCCGTCCCGGGATCGAGCCGGCCCACCGCCACGGTCTGTGCGAGTTCGCCCGTCACGGCGATGGTGCCGTCCGGGAGGTGCACGAGATGCCGGGGGCCCGTCCCTGCGGGCAGCCGGGACTCGGCCACCGCGGTCAGGCTGCCGTGACCGGGGTCGATCCGGAACGCGCGGACCAGGTCCGCCCCGAGGTCGGGGACGAGCACCAGGTCGTCGCCGAGGACGACGGCCTGGTGGGGGTGGGCCGAATCCTGCCGCCCGGCCACCGGGCCGCTCCCCTGAAGGGGGACGAGCCGGCCCGGCCCGACGGGGAGCCCAGCCGGGTCGAGGCGGAACACCGCGAGGCTGCCGCTCTCGTAGTTCGTGACGATCAGCGCCAGGCCCCCCGGATGCACGGCGATGTGGCAGGGCTCCGTGCCGCCGGTCGGCCACGGCGCGGACGTGCGGAAGGCGCCGTCGGTCGACCAGGTGTGCAGGACGCCGTCACCGGGACCGCTCACACCGTAGGCGACGGGCAGGACCGGATGGCGGACCACGCACGCGAGGCCCCCGACGGGGACGGCCGGGCCGCCGTCCCCGGCCGCCGTCGAGTAGAGGCCCCCTGGGGCGTCCTCGTCTCCCAGGCAGGCGACGAGCACGGCCTCGAGGAGCGCAGACGTGTGGCCGGTCACGTCACTCGACATGGGGCGTCCCTCTCGGAGGCAGATGTGCCGTGCGGACGGTCGAGGTCAATCGACGATGTTCGCGACTACGCTCCGGATGTAGGCCTCCCGTTCCTCGCGGGTGCTCGGCCGGCCAGGAATGCCCGGGCGCTTCTGCCACGGGTGAGGCCCGGACTCGTGGCGGTACTCCACCCCGACGGCGTCCAGCCGCTGCAGATGCACCGCCATCCGCTTGAGGAAGTCGGCGAAGTCGCCGTCGCCCTCCCGCCAGAGCGCCTCCGCCAGCGCACACAGGCGGGGGAACACGAGGTAGTCGACGGTGCGCGGGGTGTCCATGTGCTCCGTCCAGATGTTGACCTGGCCGCCGAGGATGTGCTTCGCCTCGGCCTCGGTGAGCTCCTGCGGAACGGGATCGAAGCCGTACACGTCCTCGAGCGTGAGGACGATCGAGACCGGGATGGGCTCATCGGGCGAATCGGACTGCCGGTAGTCCAGGTAGACCACGTCGTCGGGGCACGACACGACGTCGTGGCCCTTCCGCGCGGCCACGATCGCCCCCGCCCGCCCGCGCCATGAGGCGACCGTGGCTCCTTCGACCAGGCCGCCCTCGAGGATCTCGTCCCAGCCGAACATGCGGCGCCCCCGGGCGGTGATGTGCTCGTTGAGGCGCCCGATGAACCAGGCCTGCAGCTCCTCCTCGTCGGCGACCCCGAGCTCCCGCATCCGCTCCTGCGTGCGGGCGTCGGCCTGCCACTGGTCCTTCGGGCACTCGTCGCCGCCGACGCCGATGTACGTCGACGGGAAGAGCTCCATGACCTCGTCGAGCACGTTCGTGAAGAACTCGACCGTCGACTCCTCCATGTTCAGCACGTTGTAGTTGATGCCCCACCGGGTGAAGACCTCGAAGGGCTCACCGGTGAGGCTGAGCTCCGGATACGCGGCGAGCGCCGCCTGGACGTGCCCCGGGGACTCGATCTCCGGAACGACGGTGATCCGCCGGTCGGCGGCGTACTGGACGATCTCGCGGATGTCGTCCTGCGTGTAGAACCCGCCGTGCGGCCGCCCGTCGGTGGGGGAGTCGTGCGAGGCCCCCACCTGGGTCTCGTGCCGCCAGGACCCGATCTCCGTGAGCCGCGGGTACCGCGTGATCTCGATCCGCCATCCCTGGTCGTCCGTCAGATGCAGATGCAGCACGTTCAGCCGATGCATCGCGAGGAGGTCGATGAAGCGGAGGACGTCGTGCTTCGGCATGAAGTGCCGAGCCACGTCCAGCATGGCCCCCCGCCAGGTGAAGCGGGGCCGGTCACGGACGGTGACCGCAGGGACGCTCCAGGCGACGCCGGGAACCCGGGAGCGCCGGAAGACCGCGGGCGGCAGCAGCTGCAGCAGTGCCTGGCAGCCGTAGAAGACGCCGGAGGCCGAACCTCCGGAGATCCGGACCCCGGTGCCGTCCACGTCGAGCCGGAACTCCTCGACGGCGAGCGCGGGCTCGAGCGAGAGCTGCACCGCACCGTCGGTGCGCTGGTGCAGCGGCAGGCCCGTCGCCGGCCGCAGTGCGGCCTGCAGCCAGGTGAGGACGCCCGCCAGCTCGTCAGGCGCGGAGACGCCCGTGCGGTCGTCGAGCACGAACTCCCCGTCGAGGGATTCGAACTCGGCCGGGGCGGGGATGAGGGCCGGTGCCATCAGTGGTTCCTTTCAGGGAGGTGGGCAGGCGTCGCGACCGAACCGGACGCGCTCGCTTCGTAGAAGGCCACGCAGGCCGAGAGGTTCTCCCAGGCGTCCTCGACGCCCGCGAGCGGCTCTCCTCGCCGGGTGACGGCCGCGAGGATCGATTCGACCCCGACGGAGTCGTCGGACGGCGCCGCGATCTGCACCCAGCCGTCGTGCTCGCCGTTCACCTCGAAGAGCGAGACGAGCCCGGTCGCGGTGTCGACGGAGACCGCTCCTTCCGTCCCGATGATGCTCGTCGTGATCCGCCAGCCGCCCTGCGGACCGCTCCAGGTGTCCTCGATCGTGGTGATGGCCCCACCCTCGAACTTCAGGATGGCGTGGCCGTAGTCCTCGACGCCGAGATCGGCGTGCACGAGGTTCGCGACGCGACCGCTGATCTCCGCCACCTCCTCCCCGAGGAGCCAGCGCATCCGGTCGATCTGGTAGAGGCTGTGGTCGATCCAGCCGCCGCCGGGCGCTCTGGCCGGGTCGGCCCACCAGCCCGGTCCGCTCTCGCCCGGCCATGCGTGCGGGAGGGAACCGCTCAGGCCGAAGGAGGCCGAGGTGATGCGGCCCAGCCGGCCGGCGGTGATCCATCGATGCAGCAGCGTGTTCAGCTCCGAGGTCCGCGAGCGGGACTCACCGGGGATGAAGACCACTCCCGATTCCTGCACGGCGGCGACGATCGCGTCCGCTTCGGCGAGGGTGCGGGCGAGCGGCTTGACGGAGACGATGTGCTTGCCGGCCGCGGCGGCGGCGATGCACACCTCGGGATTCTGATCGACGCTGACGAAGCTCGCGATCACGTCGATCGTCGGGTCCTCGACGAGCGCCGACAGGTCGGTCGTCACCTTCTCCCCGCCGGTGCGGGCGCCGATCTCCTCCGCCCGGCGGCGGTCGAGGTCGGCGATCCCCACGAGCTCCGCGTCGGGGTGGGCGGCGAGCGCTTCCGCGAGTGGCACCGCCGAGTACCAGTGGTCGAGCCCGACGATGCCGAAGCGGACGGGTGCTGACATGCTTCCTCCTGAGCGCAACGGACCGGTTCCTCAGAACGTCGTGGACAGCTCGACGACGCGGCCCTCACGGGAGGACGTCTCGACGGCGAGCATGATCTCGAGGGCGTGCCGGGCGTGCTCCGCCGTCAGGATGTTCGGGGCGCCCTGCTGGAGGCAGTCCGCGAGGTGGTCGACGAGGATCGCGCGCGCGAGGGAGTCGCGGCGGTCGTCCTCGATCTGGGGCCAGCGCTCCGGAGCGATCCACCCGTCGACGCCCGGCGTGATGTCGGTGCGGTAGAGGTCGAGCGCGTCGCCGCCCGGGTGGTCCAGGTTGTCGGGACCGTAGATGTTCAGCACACCGCGGCGGCCGAACACCTCCACCTTGGGGCTCCTCGTGGCGAGGACGTTGAACGTCCCGTCGACGACCGCGAAGGTGGAGCCGCCGAAGTCGAGCATGAAGAGGCAGTTGTCGTCGGCCGTGACGGTGATCTCCTTGCCGGCGAAGGGGCCGTCGCCGCGCACCGTGCGGGTCTCCTCCGTGATCCCGGTGAACGCCGAGACCCGCTTCGCGGGTCCAAGGAGGCCGGTGATCTCGTGGATCCCGTAGACCCCCATGTCGAACAGCGGGCCGGAGCCGGCCTGGTAGAACCACGACGGGTCCAGCGGCCACCCCTCCGGGCTGCCGCCCGGGCCCCCGTGGGAGCTGCGCACTCGGGCGAACGCCACCTTGCCGATGGTCCCGGCGTCGATCAGGCGTCGCGCCTCCGCGTACGACTTGAAGAGCATGTCGGGCGGCGCGCAGATGATGGTGAGCCCGCCCTGCTTCGCGGTCTCGATGATGAGGTCGGCGTCCTCGAGCGAGGTGGCGAGCGGCTTCTCGACGACGAGGTGCTTGCCCGCCCGAACGATCTGCAGCGAGGTCGAGGCATGCGCGGGGATCGGGGTCAGGTTGACGACCGCGTCGATGTCCGCGGTGGCGAGCATCTCGTCCAGGGAGGGGTAGCACTCCGCGATGCCGTACTGCGCGGCCACGCCCCGGGCGCGGTCGAAGTCGAGATCCGCCACGGCGATCAGCTCGACCTTGTCGGCGATGTGGTGCAGGTTCGGCAGCACGCCTTCCGGGATCGTCGCGATCCCGCCGGTGCCGAGCACGCCGAGCCGCACGCGGCGCGTGGTGCTCCGCGGGATGGCCGAGCCGGTGGCGGCGTGCTCGGGGGCCGCCCCGATGGTCTCCTCGTGGTTGAGGACGTCGGTCATCGATCTCCCTTTCGTGTCGATCTCGAGCGATGGACGAGCTGCACCACCCCGGCGCTCGAAGCCCGGGCAGCGGCCTGGTCCGGCTCGGTCAGACGGCCGCCACGAGCGGCTCCCGGACCACCTGCACGGTCCGGCCCGTCCGTGCCGACTCCTGCGCGGCCAGGACGACCGCCAGGGTGCGGAGGCCGACGTGCACGTCCGGCTGCGGCTGCGTTCCCGAGCGGACGGCGTCGACGAACGTGTCGAGCATCGCGTCGTCGAAGTTCGGTCCGTACCGCGACTCGATCGGCCGCCCCGAGGATGCGGCGAGGCCGCGAGCCGCCGGGCCGAAGAAGTCGATCTCGACCGTCCCGCCGGTCCCGGCGACGAGCAGGGTGAGGCCGCCCCAGACGGGCGACGTGTCCGGCCTGCTCCACGAGCAGTCGATGGCGGCGATCACCCCGTTCGCGTACGTGATGGACACGAGGCCGGCCGTCTCCGCGTCGGCGCGCTCGGCGTGGAGCGTCCGGTTCGCGATCGCCGTCACCGTGAGCGGCTCCGACTCCATGAGGCCGTCCAGCAGGTCGGCGATGTGCACGATGTGGTCGACGAGCGCACCGCCGCCCGCGAGCGCCGGGTCGGTGAACCAGTCGCGGGTGGTCGGCAGCATGCCGTTGTTCGCACCGCGCACCGAGACCAGCTGTCCGAGCGCCCCGGCCTGGTGCGCGGCCCGGAGGCGCTCGAACGCGGATGCGAACCGGACGGGGAAGGCGACCATCAGGAGCACGCCGGCCGCCGCGGCGGCGTCACGCATGGCCACCCCGTCCTCCCAGGTCGTGGCGAGCGGCTTCTCGCAGAGGATGTGCGCACCCGCGGCGGCGGCGAGCTCGACGAGCTCGCGGTGACGGGCGTTCTCACTCGTGACGACGACCGCGTCCGGTCCCCACGCGAGGAGCTCCTCGTAGGTGTCCGCGTACCCGACGCCGAGCGCGTCGGCGAGCGCCCGTCCGCGGAGCTCGGTCACCGACTCGCCTGTGGAGATCCCGTCGGGGTCGGATCCGCGGACCTCCACGTCGGGCATCGCGGCGAGAGACGTGACGTAGGAGAGCGCGTGCGTGTGCGCGAACGACATGACCGCGATCTTCAGACCGCTCACGCGACCACCTCCGACAGCAACGGGAGATCGACCGGCTGGCCGGTCGCCAAGGACTTCAGCGCCGCGTTCGCGAGGGCGACGGCGGCCGCGCCGTCCGCCGCCGTGACCCGTGGGGCGGGGCCGCCCTGCATGGCGGCGAGGAACTCGCGGAGCTCGAGGAAGTACGGGTCCTCGGCCGGGTCGATCTGCGGGAGGAGCCCGTCGACGGCCTCCGACGCGCGGAGGTCGGCCCGGTAGCTGCGCTCCGCCGCGGAGGAGTGGGCGAGGCTGCCCAGCGTTCCGGTCACCGAGTACTCGGTCGTGAAGGCGAGGTGCTGCGGTCCCCAGAGACCCGCCACATGGCTGATCGCCCCCGACGCATGGGTGAGCAGCACGTGTGCCGCCTCGACCGGGTCCTCGTCGTCGGGGACCTCGGTGCTGACCGCGGACACCCGGACGACCTCGCCCGCGACCCACCTCGCCATGTCGAGGTCGTGGATCATCTGGTCCATGATGATGCCGCCCGACAGGGCGTGATCGGCGAACCAGCGGGTGCGAGTGGGGAACGCGCCCGAACGCGAGAAGCGGAGCACGGCCAGGTCGCCGAGCAGCCCGCTGTCCACGGCCTCCTTGAGGCGCACGTACTCGGGGAAGTACCGCACGACGTGCGCCGGATGGAGCGGCAGCCCGGCTCGCTCCGCCCGGGCGACGAGATCGCTCGCGTCGGCGTCCGTGAGCGCGAGCGGCTTCTCGGAGATCACGGGCTTCCCGGCCGCCAGCGCGGCGCGCACGATCTCGGCATGGGCGTACGTCGGCACGGCGACGTCGACGACGTCCACCGCATCGAGGAGCTCGCCGAGCGAGTCCACGACCCGGCCGCCGAACTCGGCGACGAGCTCCGGGGCGCCCGCCGTGGAGTGGACGAGCACCTCGCCGAGCCGGAGGAGGTTCGGCAGGTGGGCGCGGGCGATGCCGCCGGCGCCCACGAGGCCGATGCGCAGGGGATGTCGGGGCATCAGATCTCCTGTTCGAGGCGGGTACGCGCGGGGGTGCCGGCGAGCAGTGCGGCCCCGACCAGTCCAGCGGCGGGTCCGACGAGCGACTGCTCGATGCGGGGCGGGTTCCGCCAGGTGAGGCGGTCGGCCACCGTCCGGCGCAACGGCACGAGGAGCTGGTCGCCCGCCTCCGCCAGGCCGCCGCCGATGACGATCGTGCCCGGGTCGAGCACCGCCGTGAGCATGGCGATGCCGGCGGC
>JBQCCU010000408.1:0-7950 GCA_051961935.1 Amnibacterium sp.
CCTCCACAGCCACCCGCAGGAGCCTCGGAAGCGAGCGGATGGACCGTCCCACCCCGCGGCAGGGGAGGCGGCACCACGCTGCCGGCATGACGTCACTCGGACCCGAGCTCATCACCGTGCGCGCGGCGGAGCGCGCCGGCATCACCCGTCGCTCTCTCGCGCGTGCCGCCGAGAAGGGCGAGCTCGTTCACGTGCGGCGCGGCGTCTACGTCCCGACCGCGCTCTGGGCCCCGCTGGATGGGCGGCAGCGCCATCTCGTCCGACTTCGTGCGCTGATGGAGGTCGCCGATCGGCCGATGGTGGTCTCGCACTGGTCCGCGGCGCTCCTGCACGAGCTGCCGGTTCCGCGCTCCAGGCTCCTGCTTCCGGAGGTGACCGTCCCCTTGGGCACCGGCCGGTCGATCACCGGTGCCCGTGCGCGGGCGGACGCCGTCCCCGCCGCCCAGGTCGCGCTGATCGCGGGGCTACCGGTCACCGACCTCGCCCGCACCGCGCTCGACATCGCCGAGACCGGGTCCTTCGCCGAGGGGGTCACGGTGCTCGACGAGGTCCTCCACCGTACGGACCCGTCCCGGCGCGAGACCGCTCGGGGCGCGCTGCTCACGCTGTGGGAGGAGCGCCCCCGCCGGCGCGCGACCGCCAGGGTTCCTGAAGTCATCGCCTTCGCCGACGGCGACAACGAGTCGCCGGGGGAGTCGGTGAGCAGGGTGACGATGCGCGCCATCGGCCTCCCCAGGCCTGTCCTGCAGCACGAGTTCCGGGACCGGGACGGCTTCGCCGGCCGCGCCGACTTCTGGTTCCCGGACGAGGACTTCATCGGCGAGATGGACGGGCAGGGCAAGTACCTGGATCCGACCAAGAACGGCGGCGACGCCGCGAAAGCGGTCATCGGGGAGAAGAGGCGGGAGGACCGCCTCCGGCGATTGGTCAAGGGCTTCGCGCGGTGGGGATGGACCGAGGCGCGCAGCCCCCTCCTGCTCGCCCGGCGGCTTGGCGCGGTCGGCGTCCTGCCCACGCGCTGACCGGTTCTGCTGTCCGTGCAGACAACTGCTGCCGGAACAGCAGCCACAGTTGTCCGTGCGGACAGCAGATGCGGGCCGGCGGGCCGGCGGGGCGGGAGGGCGGCGCGGCGGCCGGGAGGCGACACGCCCGGGTTGCAACCCCTTCGGGGGCATGGCAGAATATCCGGGTTCCACATTCCGGAGCCTGTGCTTCAGCGCGGCCCCCGGATCACTGTCAGGCAGTGCATAGCCGGTATCGGTTAGGCCGCGGGCAGCAGAACGACTCGGCGCTCCGGCCTCGCCAACCCGGCGGGGCAGGGATGTGCGGGGATGCGCGGCGGACGGGATCCGCAGGACGTGCGACCCCCATGTCTCCTCGGCTGCGCCCGGAGGTGCGGTCCGCCGCGCCCCACCCCATGCGACAGCAGAACAGCGGTGCGGATCGCGCGGTGCCCTCGGGTGCGGCGCGAGTCGGCCGGAAGACCAACCACGAACGGCGTGCGCCACGTTGACAGGCGGCGCGCGCACGAGAGCTGAGGAATCCATGGCGGGACAGAAGATCCGCATCCGACTGAAGTCGTACGACCACGCGGGGCTCGACAGCTCCGCGCGGAAGATCGTCGACACGGTCACGCGTGCGGGTGCCCAGGTCGTCGGCCCGGTGCCGCTGCCCACGGAGAAGAACGTGGTCGTCGTCATCCGATCGCCCCACAAGTACAAGGACAGCCGCGAGCACTTCGAGATGCGCACGCACAAGCGGCTGATCGACATCATCGACCCGACGCCGAAGGCGGTCGACTCGCTCATGCGGCTCGACCTCCCCGCCGACGTCAACATCGAGATCAAGCTCTAAGGAACGCGACATGTCCACCGCGACACGAACCTTCTCCGGGCTGCTCGGCACCAAGCTCGGAATGACCCAGGTGTGGGGCGAGGGCAACGTCCTCGTTCCCGTCACCGTCATCGAGGTGACCCCGAACGTGGTCACCCAGATCCGCACGCCCGAGAAGGACGGCTACTCGGCCGTCCAGATCGCCGCCGGCCGGATCGATCCCCGCAAGGTGAACAAGCCCGCCTCCGGTCACTTCGACGCCGCCGGCGTCACCCCGCGCCGCCACCTCACCGAGGTGCGCACCGCGAACGCCGCCGAGTACACCCTCGGCCAGGAGCTCGCCGTCGACGTGTTCGAGCCCGGCAAGAAGGTCGACGTCGTCGGCACGAGCAAGGGCAAGGGCACCGCCGGTGTCATGAAGCGCCACAACTTCCAGGGCGTCTCCGCGAGCCACGGTTCGCACCGCAACCACCGCAAGCCCGGCTCGATCGGCGCCTCGTCGACCCCGAGCCGCGTGTTCAAGGGCATGCGGATGGCCGGCCGGATGGGCCACGAGCGCACCACGGTGCTGAACCTCGTCGTGCACTCGGTCGACGCCGAGAAGGGCCTGCTGCTCGTCAAGGGCGCCGTCCCCGGCCCGCGTGGCCGCATCGTCTTCGTCCGCGACGCCGTGAAGGGAGCCTGAGCATGGCCGCCACCGATCTGCCCGCCGAGCTCTTCGACCAGCCCACGAACATCCCCCTGATCCACCAGGTGGTGACCGCGCAGCTCGCCGCCGCGCGCCAGGGCACGCACAAGACCAAGAACCGCGGCGAGGTGTCCGGTTCGGGCGTCAAGCCGTTCAAGCAGAAGGGCACCGGCCGTTCCCGTCAGGGTTCGGTGCGCGCCCCCGAGCACCGCGGCGGCGGCACGGTCCACGGGCCGGTGCCGCGCAGCTACGCGCAGCGCACCCCGAAGAAGATGATCGCCGCGGCCCTGCTCGGCGCCCTCTCGGACCGCGCCCGCGCCGGCCGCGTGCACGTGCTCGAGTCGCTCGTGACGGGTGACGTCCCCTCGACGAAGCAGGCGGCCGCCGCCCTCGCCGAGGTCCGCGGAGGCAAGCGCCAGCTGCTCGTCGTGGGTCGCGACGAGACCGTCGCGGTCAAGAGCGTGCGCAACCTCACGACGGTCGAGCACATCGTGGTCGACCAGCTGAACGCCTACGACGTCCTGCTCGCGGACGACGTCGTCTTCACCAGTGCCGCGCTCGAGGCCTTCAAGGCCGCGAAGTCGGCGTCCACCGAGGAGGTCTCCGCGTGAGCGACACCACCGCCAACCACAGCGCGATCCAGTACAAGGACCCGCGGGACATCATCCTGAAGCCGGTCGTGTCCGAGAAGAGCTACGGGCTCATCGACGAGGGCAAGTACACGTTCCTCGTCGACCCCCGCGCGAACAAGACGGAGATCAAGCTCGCGATCGAGAAGATCTTCGGCGTCAAGGTGGCGAGCGTCACCACGGCGAACCGCCAGGGCAAGACCCGCCGCACCCGCTTCGGCTCGGGCAAGCGCAAGGACACCAAGCGCGCCATCATCACGCTGAAGTCCGGGACCATCGACATCTTCACGGCCGTCGGCTAGGCGCCAGGAGGAACAGCACATGGCAATCCGCAACTACAAGCCGACCACCCCGGGCCGTCGTGGCTCGTCGGTGGCCGACTTCGCCGAGATCACCCGCTCGACGCCGGAGAAGAGCCTCCTCCGTCCGATCGCGAAGACCGGTGGCCGCAACAACCAGGGCCGCATCACCACGCGGCACATCGGTGGCGGCCACAAGCGCCAGTACCGGCTCATCGACTTCCGTCGTGCCGACAAGGACGGCGTGGACGCCCGCGTCGCGCACATCGAGTACGACCCGAACCGCACGGCCCGCATCGCGCTGCTCCACTTCGTGGACGGCGAGAAGCGGTACATCCTCGCGCCGAACCGCCTCTCGCAGGGCGACGTCGTGGAGACCGGCCCGTCCGCGGACATCAAACCCGGCAACAACCTGCCGCTGAAGAACATCCCCGTCGGCACGGTCGTGCACGCGATCGAGCTCCGTCCGGGCGGCGGCGCCAAGCTCGCCCGCTCCGCCGGCGCCTCGGTGCGGCTCGTCGCGAAGGACGGCCCGTACGCGCAGCTCCGCCTGCCATCGGGCGAGGTCCGGAACGTGGATGCGCGCTGCCGCGCGACCATCGGCGAGGTCGGCAACGCCGAGCAGTCGAACATCAACTGGGGCAAGGCCGGCCGCAACCGCTGGAAGGGCATCCGCCCGACCGTCCGCGGTGTGGCGATGAACCCGATCGACCACCCGCACGGTGGTGGTGAGGGCAAGACCTCCGGTGGTCGTCACCCGGTCAGCCCGTGGGGCCAGCCCGAGGGCCGCACCCGGCACCCCAACAAGGAGAGCGACAAGCTCATCGTCCGCCGTCGCACCGTCGGCAAGAAGCGCAAGTAGGAGTAGCGAAGCATGCCTCGCAGCCTGAAGAAGGGCCCCTTCGTCGACGACCACCTGCTGACGAAGGTGCAGAACCAGAACGCCAGCAACTCGAAGCAGGTCATCCGCACCTGGTCGCGGCGTTCGATGATCATCCCCGCGATGCTCGGCCACACCATCGCCGTGCACGACGGGCGCAAGCACATCCCCGTCTTCGTGACGGAGGCGATGGTCGGGCACAAGCTCGGCGAGTTCGCCCCGACCCGCACCTTCCGCGGGCACGAGAAGGACGACAAGAAGGGCCGCCGCCGCTGACGCGGGGCGTGAAGGAGCAGACGAATGGTTGAGTCCATCGCGCGGCTGCGGCAGGTCCGCATCACCCCGCAGAAGGCCCGTCGCGTCGTCGACCTCATCCGCGGCCGGCAGGCCGAGGAGGCCCTCGCGATCCTGAAGTTCTCGCCGCAGGCCGCGGCGACCCCGGTGTACAAGCTGGTCGCCTCGGCGATCGCGAACGCCAAGGTCAAGGCCGACGCGGCGAACACCTACCTCGACGAGCAGGACCTGTTCGTCGCCCGTGCGTTCGTGGACGAGGGCACCACGCTCAAGCGGTTCCAGCCGCGGGCGCAGGGCCGGGCGTTCCGCATCAACAAGCGCACGAGTCACATCACCGTCGTGCTCGCGACCCCCGAGGAGACCTCGGCGCCGGCCGCAGCGCAGAAGAAGGCGAGGAACCGCTGATGGGCCAGAAGGTCAACCCGTACGGCTTCCGTCTCGGCATCACCACCGATCACGTCTCGCGCTGGTTCTCGGACTCGCGCAAGCCCGGTCAGCGGTACAGCGACTTCGTCGCCGAGGACGTGAAGATCCGGCAGCTGCTGCTGAAGAACCTCGACCGGGCGGGCGTCGCACGCATCGAGATCGAGCGCACCCGTGACCGCGTGCGCGTGGACATCCACACCGCGCGTCCCGGCATCGTCCTCGGCCGCCGCGGCGCCGAGGCCGAGCGCATCCGCGGCGACCTCGAGAAGCTGACGAAGAAGCAGATCCAGCTGAACATCCTCGAGGTGAAGAACCCCGAGGCCGAGGCGCAGCTCGTCGCGCAGGGCATCGCCGAGCAGCTCTCCGCCCGCGTGGCGTTCCGCCGCGCGATGCGCAAGGGCCTGCAGAGCGCCCAGCGCGCCGGCGCCAAGGGCGTCCGCGTGCAGGTCTCCGGCCGCCTCGGCGGCGCGGAGATGAGCCGCAGCGAGTTCTACCGCGAGGGCCGGGTGCCGCTGCACACGCTCCGCGCGAACATCGACTACGGCTTCTACGAGGCGAAGACCACCTTCGGCCGCATCGGCGTGAAGGTCTGGATCTACAAGGGCGACATCACCAACAAGGAGCTCGCCCGCGAGCAGGCCACCCAGGCCTCCCGCCGTCCCGACCGTCGCGACGACCGCCGCCGCGGTCCGCGCGACAACGCGCCCCTGGAAGGAGCGAACGCGTAATGCTCATCCCACGACGGGTCAAGCACCGCAAGCAGCACCACCCCGGCCGCAGCGGCCAGGCGACCGGCGGCACGAAGGTCACCTTCGGCGAGTTCGGCATCCAGGCCCTGACGCCCGCCTACGTGACGAACCGGCAGATCGAGTCCGCCCGTATCGCCATGACCCGCCACATCAAGCGTGGCGGCAAGGTGTGGATCAACGTCTACCCCGACCGGCCGCTCACGAAGAAGCCCGCCGAGACCCGCATGGGTTCCGGGAAGGGTTCGCCCGAGTGGTGGGTTGCCAACATCAAGCCCGGCCGCGTCCTGTTCGAGGTCGCCGGCGTGAACGAGCAGCTCGCCCGCGAGGCGCTGCTCCGGGCCATCCACAAGCTGCCGCTCAAGGCACGCATCATCCAGCGCGAGGAGGGGGACGCCTGATGGCGATCGGATCCAAGGACCTCGCTCCCCGCGAGCTCGACACGTTCGAGAACAGCCGGCTCGCGGACGAGCTCCGCAAGGCCAAGGAGGAGCTGTTCAACCTCCGCTTCCAGTCGGCCACCGGCCAGCTCGAGGCCCACGGCCGGGTGCGGGCCGTCAAGCGCGACATCGCCCGCATCTACACGGTGATGCGCGAGCGCGAGCTCGGCATCCGTGCGACCCCGGCGCCCGCGCCGGCCCCGGCCGCCGCGCCGAAGAAGACCCGGTCCCGCAAGGCCGCCGCCGACACGGCGACCGAGGAGACGGCCGAGACCACCACCGAGGAGACGAAGTAATGGCGAAGGCAACGCCGGCGCCCGCGGAGCCGCAGGCCACCGCGACGGCGACCGCCACCACCGAGCGGGGCTACCGCAAGGTGCGCCGCGGCTACGTGACCAGCGACAAGATGGACAAGACCATCGTCGTCGAGGTCGAGGACCGCGTGAAGCACCCCCTCTACGGCAAGGTCATCCGCCGCACCTCGAAGGTGAAGGCGCACGACGAGAACGGCGCCGCCGGCATCGGTGACCTCGTGGTGATCAGCGAGACGCGGCCCCTGTCGGCCACGAAGCGCTGGCGCCTCGTCGAGATCCTCGAGAAGGCGAAGTAACTCCAATGATCCAGCAGGAGTCCAGGCTCAAGGTCGCCGACAACACCGGCGCCAAGGAGCTGCTCACCATCCGCGTGCTCGGCGGCTCGGGCCGTCGGTACGCCGGCCTCGGCGACATCATCGTCGCCACCGTCAAGGACGCGATCCCGGGCGGCAACGTGAAGAAGGGCGACGTGGTCAAGGCCGTCGTCGTCCGCACGGTGAAGGAGACCCGTCGTCCCGACGGCTCCTACATCAAGTTCGACGAGAACGCGGCCGTCATCCTGAAGAACGACGGCGACCCGCGCGGCACGCGCATCTTCGGCCCGGTGGGCCGCGAGCTGCGCGACAAGCGCTTCATGAAGATCATTTCGCTCGCCCCGGAGGTGATTTGAGCCCATGGCCAAGATCAAGAAGGGCGACCTCGTCCAGGTGATCGCGGGCGCCAGCCAGGCCCGCGGCGGTGACCGCGGCAAGCAGGGCAAGGTGCTCGAGGTCCTCGTCGAGAAGAACCGTGTCGTGGTGGAGGGCGTGAACTTCGCCACCCGCCACACCCGCGTCGGCCAGACGCAGCGCGGCACCAAGACCGGCGGTCTCGAGACCGTCGAGGCGCCGATCCACATCTCCAACGTGGCCCTCGTGGACCCCGAGACGAAGAAGCCGACCCGCGTCGGCCACCGCGTCGAGTCGGTCTCGAAGGACGGCGTCACGAAGAACGTCCGCGTGCGCTACGCGAAGAAGTCCGGGAAGGACCTGTAACCATGAGCAACGCGACTGTTGCGCCGACTGAGAAGGTTCAGCCGCGCCTGAAGCAGAAGTACCGCTCCGAGATCCGGCCGGCGCTCCAGAAGGAGTTCGGCTTCACGAACGTGCACCAGGTGCCCGGTCTCGTGAAGGTCGTCGTGAACACCGGCGTCGGCGACGCCGCCCGCGACGGCAAGATCATGGACGGCGCCGTGGCCGATCTCACCAAGATCACCGGTCAGAAGCCGCAGGTCACCCGCGCCCGCAAGTCGATCGCCCAGTTCAAGCTGCGCGAGGGGCAGCCCATCGGCGCCCACGTCACGCTCCGCGGCGACCGCGCGTGGGAGTTCCTCGACCGGCTGCTGTCGCTCGCGCTTCCCCG
>JBQCCU010000409.1:0-5490 GCA_051961935.1 Amnibacterium sp.
GACCTCCGGACGCCCCGAGGTCGCCACGAGTGGCAACCCCATCGGGAGGGAGGGTCAGGGGTGGAGCGCGCCGATCGCCGCCATCTCGTCGTCCGTGAGCTCGAAGCCGGTCACCGCGAGGTTCGACGCCTGCCGTCCCGCATCCGTCGACCGGGGGATCACCACCGTGCCGAGCTGCAGGTTCCAGCGGAGCACGACCTGGTTCCAGGTGACGCCGTGCGCCTCCGCGATCCGGGTGACGACCGGGTCCTTCGCGAGCGCGGACGCGTGCTTCAGCGGGCTGTAGCTCTCGGTGACGATGCCCTTGCGCTCGTGGTAGGCCCGCAGGTCCGCCTGGTCGAGCCCCACGCGCAGCTCCACCTGGTTCAGCGACGGCAGCTCACCCGTCTCCCGCTCGAGCCGGTCGATCTGCTCGGCGGAGAAGTTCGAGACGCCGATCGCGCGGATGCGGCCCTCGTCGCGCAGCCGGATCATCGCCTTCCACGACTCGACGAAGCGGTCCACCTCCGGCATCGGCCAGTGGATGAGGTACAGGTCGACAACGTCGAGGCCGAGCGCCGCCTGCGAGCGGTCGAAGGACGCGAGGGTCGCGTCGTAGCCGTGGTCGTCGTTCGGCAGCTTCGTGGTGAGCAGGAACTCGGAGCGCGGGACCCCCGAGGCGCGCATCCCCTCGGCGACCTCCTTCTCGTTGCCGTAGCCCTGGGCCGTGTCGAGGAGGCGGTAGCCGGCCCGGATGGCGGTGACGACCTGCTCGGTGCCCTTCGCGCCGAACAGGCCGTAGGTGCCGAGACCGACCACGGGGATGCGGCCGTCGGCGAGTGGCAGGGTGGGGAGATCGGTCATGCGCCGACGGTACCCATCGGTGCCTGGAGCGCGGCCGAGGGAGAGGGACGATGGTCGCGGCCACCTGCATCACCGAGGTCTGCGCGGAGCACGGCGAGGGCCCGATCTGGGACGCGGTCCGCGGCGTCCTCGTGATCGTCGACCTGGAGCGCGGCGCGCTGGTGGAGGTCGCCCCCGGCGGCGCGACCACGCGGCACGAGCTCGGCGGGGTGTGCGCGGCGATCCGCCCGCGCGCGGCCGGCGGCTTCGTGCTCGCGACGGCCCGCGGCTTCCGGCTGCTCGACGCCGGGCTGCGCCCGGAGGGCCCGGAGGTGACCGCCTTCGCCGACGAGCGGCTGCGGATGAACGACGGCGGCTGCGACCCGCAGGGCCGCTTCTTCTGCGGCTCGATGGCCTACGACGAGACACCGGGCGCCGGCACCCTCTGGCGGTTCGACCCCGACCGCACCGTGCACGCGGCCCTCACCGGCTTCACCATCCCGAACGGCCTGCAGTGGACCGCCGACGGGCGCACCGCGCTGCACATCGACACCCCCACGAACCGGATCGACGCGTACGACTTCGACGGCGCGACTGGGACGTTCACGAACCGCCGCCCCTTCGTGACGATCCCGGAGGACGCGGGCCACCCGGACGGCATGGCGATCGACGAGCGGGACGGCGTCTGGGTCGCCCTCTGGGGCGGGGCCGCCGTGCACCACTACACCGCGGACGGCGCGCTCGCCGAGACGATCGAGGTGAACGCGAAGGACGTGACCGCCTGCGCGTTCGGCGGCGACGACCGCCGGACCCTGTACATCACCACCTCCAGGCGCGACCGCGGCGACGCCGACGGGCCGCAGGCGGGCGCCCGCTTCGCCGGGGACACCGACGTGGCGGGTGCCGTCCCGCATCCGTACGCCGGATGAGCGGGCGGCTCACCGTCGTCACGGGCGGCGGCCGCGGCATCGGCGCGGCGATCAGCCGGCGCCTCGCCGCCGACGGCTCCGACGTCGTGATCGGCTACCGCCGCGACCGGGACGCGGCCGAGCGGGTCGCCGACGCGGTGCGCGCGGCGGGGCGACGGGCCCTCGCGGTCGCGGCGGACGTGACCGACGAGGACGCCGTCGAGGCCCTGCTCGCCGCCGCGGAGGGGCTCGGCCCGGTCACGGGCCTCGTCACGTCGGCCGGTGCCGCGACCGCCGTCGGGCGGCTCGAGGCGCTGCCCGTCGCCGCCCTCCGCGCGGACCTCGAGCTCGACCTGCTCGGCACGCTCCTGCCCATCCGCGCCGCGATCCCGCGGCTCCGGGCGACGGGTGGGGCGATCGTGACGATCTCCTCCGGCGCCGCGACGCTCGGCTCGCCGGGGGAGTTCGTGCACTACGCGGCGGCGAAGGCGGGGGTCGACGCGCTGACCGTCGGCCTCTCGAAGGAGCTCGCCGCGGACGGCATCCGGGTCAACGCGGTGGCGCCCGGCCTGGTCCGCACCGACTTCCACCTCGATCCCGGACGCCCCGACCGCATCGCGCCGACGGTGCCGATGCAGCGGGCGGGGGAGCCGGAGGAGATCGCCGCGGCCGTCGCCTGGCTGCTGTCGCCCGACGCGTCCTACACGACGGGCGCGATCCTCCGCGTCGCCGGCGGCCGCTGACCGCTCCGACGGCTCCGACGGTGCACGAACGACGGAGTTCCCGGCCGGAACGGCCGCGGATCCGCATGAGCCGGCTGCTGGGAGCCGACTTCTCCGTCGTTCGTGCAGCGGGGCGGGGTCAGCGGTGCAGCACCCCGTCCACCCGGCGGGGGAGGTGCCACGGGTTCTCCTCCTGGAGCGGCTCCGGCAGCAGCGCGTCCGGGGTGCTCTGGTAGGTCACCGGGCGGAGGAACCGGTCGATCGCCGCCGTGCCCACGGACGTCGTCTGCACCGAGGTGGTCGCCGGGTAGGGGCCGCCGTGCTGCATCGCCCAGGTGACGGAGACGCCGGTCGGCCAGCCGTTCACGAGCACGCGTCCCGCGCGCTCGGCGAGCAGCGGGAGCACCGCGGCGGCGTCGGGGTCGTCGTCCACGGCCTGCACCGTCGCGGTGAGCTGGCCGTCGATCGCCGCGATCGCCCGCTGCAGCTCGGCGACGTCGCGGTACTCGATCACGACCGCCGCGGGTCCGAACGCCTCGTGGGTCAGGTGCTCCGGGTCCGCCACGAACGTCGCCGCGTCGGTGCGCAGCAGGGTCGGGGCCGGCGCGTCGCCGCCCTCGCCCCCCGCGAGCACCTCCACGCCCTCGTGCTGCGCGAGCTCCCCGAGCGCCCCCGCGTAGCCGCGGGCGATCTGCTCGTTCAGCATGGGCGCGCCGGAGACCGTGGCGAGCCGTTCGGCGACGAGCCGCGGCAGATCCGAGCCGGCGGGCGCGAAGAGCAGGCCGGGCTTCGTGCAGAACTGGCCGACGCCGAGCGTCATCGAGTCCGCGAAGCCGCTCGCGACCTCCTCCGCACGGCCGCGCACCGCCGACGGCGTCACGACCGCCGGGTTCACGCTGCCGAGCTCCCCGAAGAACGGGATCGGCACCGGCCGCGACGAGGCGAGGTCGAAGAGCGCCCGCCCGCCCTTCAGCGAGCCGGTGAACGCCCCCGCCGCGATGCGCGGGTCCGTGATGAGGGCCCTGCCGATCTCGACCCCGGTGACGAGGGCGAAGGTGCCCTCGGGCGCGCCGGCCGACGCGAGCGCGCGGGTCACGACCGCCGCGGTGGCGACCGAGAGCCGCGGATGCCCGGGGTGCGCCTTCAGCAGCACCGGGCAGCCCGCGGCCAGGGCGGACGCGGTGTCGCCGCCGGCCACGCTGAACGCGAAGGGGAAGTTGCTCGCCGCCCAGATCGCGACCGGCCCGATCGGCCGCAGCATCCGCCGCAGGTCGGGCCGCGGGCCCATGCCCCAGTCGGGATCGGCGTGGGCGCTCGTCACCTGCAGGTACGCGCCCTCGTCGAGCACCCCCGCGAACAGCCGCAGCTGGAAGGTGGTGCGCTTCAGCTCGCCGGTGAGCCGCGGGACCGGCAGGTGGCTCTCCTCCGCCGCGAGCGGGATCAGCTCCTCGCCGGCGTGGTCGAGCGCGTCGGCGACCGCCCGCAGCCACTTCGCGCGCTCCGCCGGCCGGGTGCCGCCCAGCACCGGGGCCGCCCCGACGGCCGCGTCGAGGAGCCGGTCGAGGCCCGCCTCTGTCGTGTCCGCCACGTTCTCCGCCACGTCGGTCATCGCTCCCCCTCGGTCGTCGCCCGGCGCAGGTCGCGGCCGACCGTCCGCACCGGGTTCACCAGTGTGCCGATCCCGTCGATCGACACGGTGACCACATCCTTCTCGGCCAAGGTGAAGCCCTCATAAGGGACCACCCCGGTGCCGGTCAGCAGCACCGCACCGGCGGGGAACGGCATCGCGGCGAAGAGCCACGCGCCGAGGTCGTCAAGCTCCCGCGTGATCGTCGCGGTCGAGGTGGCGCCCTCGAAGACCACGTGCTCGTCGCGCTCGATGGTGAGGCGGATGTCGAAGGGCCCCTCGACGTCCCAGGCGGGCACGATCGCGGGACCGAGCGCGCACGCCGCCTCGTACACCTTCGCCTGCGGCAGGTACAGCGGGTTCTCGCCCTCGATGGAGCGGCTGGACATGTCGTTGCCCGGCACGTACCCGAACAGCTCGCCCGCCGCGTTGAACACGAGCGCGAGCTCCGGCTCCGGCACGTCCCAGTCCGAGTCGGCGCGGATCGCGACGGGCGCGCCAGGGGCGACGACCCGCCACGCGGGCGCCTTGAGGAACAGCTCGGGCCGCTCGGCGACGTAGACGCGGTCGTAGATCGACGCCTCCGTCGACTCCGCCATCCGCTCGTCGCGGCTCCGCTCGTAGGTGACGCCGGCCGCCCAGACCTCCTGCTCGTCGACGGGCGCGAGCAGCCGTCCGGTCACCGGCTCGCCGGCGGCCGCGTCGATCCGCGCGCGGGCCTCGCCGAGGGGGAGCGCGAGCAGCTCGGCGAGCGTCGCGCCGAGCGGCACCCCGCCCTCCTCGTGCAGGGCTTCGCGAGCGCGTCGCGGGGCTGGGAGAAGCTGTACATCGAGCACGTGCTCGGGGCGGACACGGGGGCCGACCTCGACTTCCTCGTCGGCGCGAGCGGCTCCCAGGTCGCCCGCGAGTCTCACTAGCCGGGCGGGCTGCCGGATCAGCCGAGGAACCAACCGGCGGTTCCGGCCGGCAGGACCCGGCCGACGTCGGCCCGGCTGGCGAGCACCGGCTCGCCCCACTCCGGCGGCACCGGGTACGCCGGGCCGCCGAACACGGTGACACAGGTCAGGTCCCCGCGGCCGAAGGCGAGGACGTCCTCCCGGCCGGTCTCGCGCCACTCCAACGCGGTCGCCTGGTCGATGCGCCGCCGCGCGCGCAACGCCTCGCGGTACAGCGAGAGCACGGATCCGGGACGTTGCTGGCGGTCGGCGGCCAGCTCGGCGAACCAGTCCGGCTGCGGCAGCCACGGAGTGCCGCCGGAGAATCCGTACGACGGCTCCCCGGCGGACCACGGCAGCGGTACCCGGGAACCGTCCCGGCCGTATTCAGTGTGCTGTGAACGTTCCCAGATCGGGTCCTGCCGAGCGCCGTCCGGCAGATCCTGCACCTCGGGGAGTCCGAGTTCCTCGCCCTG
>JBQCCU010000410.1:0-2688 GCA_051961935.1 Amnibacterium sp.
GGCTGCGCGAGGACCACGGTCGCGAGCACGAGTGCGCTCGTCACGACCCGGGAGATCGCGTACACCGCGGCGGCCCGTGCCCAGATCGACCGGGCCGGGCGCCCGGCCGTCGCACCGCGCGCCACGCGGGCGGTCGCCAGGCTCATCGCGCGGGATGTCACGGCGTCCTCCTCGCGCGACCGGGCCCGGGTGGGGCGAGCGACGACAGGACGGGACCGATCGTGTACCAGCTCAGGACGGCGACCGACGCCCCGGCCAGGACTCCGGCGACCGTGTCCGTCAGCCAGTGGGCATCGAGGTAGACGCGATCGACGCTCATCAGCGCCACGTAGGCGGCGCCCGCGGCCCAGGCCGCCCACCGGCGCACGAGCAGGCCGATGCAGACGACGAGCACCGCGGCCTCGGCGGTGTGCCCGGACGGGAAGGAGCCGAGCAGCCCCAGGAAGAGGCCGCCACCCGGAGCGGGACGGTCGGAGAGCCACTTCACCGCGAGCACGTTCGTCTCGCTGAGCGCGGAAGCCGTGAGCAGCGTGAGCCCCGGCGCCCATCCCCGCCGGTGGACGATGAGCGCCGCGATCCCGAGCGTGAGCAGGACGCCGACCGGGAAGCCCCCGACCGCGGCGATGACCCGAGCGATCACGTCGCGCACCTCGGTGTGGTGCGCGTCGAGCCGCGTCGTCCAGGCGGCGTCGAGGTGAGCGCCAGGCAATGAGGATGCGAGCCGCAGGCGCAGCGCGGCCAGCCAGCACAGCACCAGCACGCAGACGGCAGCGACGATCAGGAGAACGCGGGTGCTGGCCGGACGGCCCTCCCGTGCGAGGTCGATCGCCACATCGCGAAACTAGGAGCCCGGCACTGAGGCGCCACTGCGGGACGGCGTTCCGCCGTTCGGCGCATCCGCCGCCGGGCTGCGCCGGCCGCCGGGGATCGAGAGGTCAGTGACCCCTCAGTCCGTCCCCGGCTACGGTCACACCTGTGACGGACCTCCTCGCCGGCGAGCGTATCGAGTGCCCGCACTGCGACCGCGAGCTCCGCCGGGTCGGGACGCCGCTGCACGGGTTCTGGGAGTGCTCGTGCGGATTCACGGCGGCCCGCCTCTAGCCGAGGCCGCTACCAGCCGGTGGGGGCGCGGTGATTCGGGTCCCGCGCTCCCACCGCATCTCACCGCCGTCCTACGCTGACGCTCGTGGTCGACGGCCGGTGGGTGTGCACGCTCTGCGGGCACGACGTGCGCTACCGCCTCCTCGAGTCCCACGCGCTCCGCCCGGGACGCATGGTCACGCGACGCGAGCGGGTGCCGTACTACTGCAGCAACCCCGACTGCGCCAACCGGATCCCGCCGAAGCGCCTCGGCTGGGCGAGGCCGGCCGGCGGCGGCGTCTGAACCGGCGCTCACTGCGGCTCCTGGCCGGCCAGCCGGCTGAGCGCGGCGACGACGAGCGCCTCCACGCCGGTGTCGAGGGTGGGCTGCAGCACGGGGGCGAAGAAGGGGGAGTGGTTGACGGGGATGTCCTGCTCGACGCGGCCCGCCGCCTCCGCCGCTTCGTACACGGCCGGATCGACGCCGCCGATGCCCCAGTAGGTGTAGGGGATGCCGAGGGCGCGGGGGATGTCGCTGAAGTCCTCGCTCGCGCTCTGGAGCGGGAGCTGCGTCGCCCGGTCGCCGAAGTGGTCGGCGAACGCCGCGCCGACCGTCTCGGTCACCGTCGGGTCGTTCAGGGTGACGGGGAACCGGTCGTACAGCTCGAAGTCCGGTGCTGCCGGGGCGGAGGAGGCCTCGCACTCGGCGACGACGATGCGGCGGATCGCCGCCAGCACCGCGGCGCGGGTCTGCTCGCTGTAGGTGCGGATGTTGAGCTCGAGCACGGCGTGATCGCCGATCACGTTGCTCTTCGTCCCCGCGTGCAGGCTCCCGACCGTCAGCACCGCCGGCTCGGTCGGCGCGACCTCCCTGGAGATCACGGTCTGGAGCCGGATGACGATCATCGATGCGAGCACGACCGGATCGATCGCGGCCTGCGGCATCGAGCCGTGCGCCCCGCGACCGTGCAGCGTGATGCGCATGCTGTCCGCGGCGGAGAGCACCGATCCGCTCCGGGTGCCGACCGTGCCGGCGGGGAACGGGAGCACGTGCTGGGCGAGCGCGACGTCGACGGGGCCGACGAGCGCCGCCAGACCGTCCTCGACCATGCCTCGCGCCCCGTCGCCGACCTCCTCCGCGGGTTGGAACAGGGCGACGACGCCGCCGTGCCACTGCTCGGTGGCGGCGGCGAGCAGGGTGGCGGCGGCGAGCAGCGCGGTGACGTGGACGTCGTGCCCGCAGGCGTGCATGACCGGCACGTCGTCGCCACGGCCGTCCGTCGCGACCACGGAGCTGGCATACGGCAGACCGGTGGCCTCGCGCACCGGCAGCGCGTCCATGTCGGCGCGGAGCAGGACCGTCGGCCCCGCGCCGTTGCGGAGGACGCCGACGACACCGGTGCCGCCGACCCCGGTGGTGACCTCGTATCCGGCGGTGCGCAGGCGCTCCGCCACGGCAGCAGCGGTCCGCGTCTCCGCGTGCGACAGCTCCGGATGCTGGTGGAGCTGACGGTAGAAGGCCTCCAGGTCGCCGCGCAGGTCGCCGAGTCCGGCGAGCACTGCGCGAGGCGAGGTGTCGATGGTGCCGGTTGCTCCGGGGTGGGGGTG
>JBQCCU010000411.1:0-4953 GCA_051961935.1 Amnibacterium sp.
CTTCGCTGCGGCTGCCCGTCGGCGTCACCGCGTGGCTCTGCCTCGCCGAGAACATGCCCTCCGGCAGCGCGATCCGCCCGAACGACGTGCTCCGCATCCGCGGCGGCCGCACCGTGGAGGTGCTGAACACCGACGCCGAGGATGCCGCCGAAGCCCCCGTCGGCGAGCGCCTGCTCGTCCCACACGCGCGCCTCGATGCCGGTGCCCATGACCGCGGCCACCGCCCGGTCGGCCAGCACGGCCGGGGGGAGCTCGTTCGGCGGCGTGTTCACGAGGTCCTTGACGAGCGCGACCGACTCGGCGAGCGCGACCGCGCGCTCGATGGCGTCCTGGTCCTCCGCGCCGACGACGGTCACCCGCTCGACGGGCGCCTTCTGCTTCGCGAGCGTCGAGTGCGGGTACTCGGTGAACGCGTAGGCGCCGAGCGCCGCGCCCTCGAGCACGGCCGCGACCTCCTCCGGCGTCCCCGCGGGCAGCGCCAGCACGAGGGCCGGCGTGCCGGCCAGGCGACGCACCGCGGTCGCGGCGGCGCCCCGCAGGGCGTCCGCGTCGCGGGCCGCGCCGAGGCCGACGATCGCGAGGGTCCCTGCGGCCACGCCGGCGGGCGCGGGCAGCCGCACCAGGTCGCCCGCGCCGCCCCCGACGCCGAGCGATGCGAGGCCGAGGTCCGCGACGCCGAGCGCGGCGGCGTCGGTGCCCTCGGGCAGCACGAGCTCGGCCTCGCCGTCGGTGCCGCGGGCGGCGAGCACGAGCACGTCCCCCTCGAGCGAAGCGGGATCGGCGGTGGAGAGGGACAGCGACGGGATCGGCATGACCGCATGCTAGGAGGGCCGCCGCCGCCGTCCGCTGGAGGCCCGGCCGCGGACGCCGCCGCCGGTACCATGGACCGATGCGTGAGCCCGAGGATCTGTACGAGCTCACCCCGGCGGCGGAGGACGTGCCGCCCGGGCTGCCGCTGGTCGCGGGCCTGACCGGCTTCGCGGATGCCGGCGGCGCCGTCCAGCAGCTCGCGGACTACTTCGGCGCCACGGTCGACCCCGTCCCGATCGCCCGCTTCGACCCCGACGAGCTGCTCGACTACCGGGCCCGCCGGCCCGTCATCGGCTTCGAGCAGGACCACCTCACCTCGTACACCCCGGCCGCGCTCGTCCTGTCCCAGGGTCGTGACGAGATCGGCCGGCCGTTCCTGCTCCTCACGGGCTACGAGCCCGACTTCCAGTGGGAGCGCTTCACCCGCGCGGTGCTCGGGCTCATCGACCGGTTCCAGGTGACGGCGACGACGTGGGTGCACAGCATCCCGATGCCCGTGCCGCACACGCGCCCCATCCAGGTGACCGTCGGCGGCAACCGGCAGGAGCTCGTCGACGCGATGAGCGTGTGGCGGCCGAGCACCCGCGTGCCCGCCAACGTGCTGCACCTGCTCGAGTACCGGCTGGCGGAGCAGGAGAAGCCGGTCGCCGAGTTCGTGCTGCTGGTGCCGCACTACCTCGCGGACACCGAGCTGCCGGCCGCCGCGGTGAAGACCCTCGAGGTCGTCTCCGCGGCCACAGGACTGCTGTTCCCCACCGACGAGCTCCGGGAGCAGGCCCGCGACTTCACGGCGCGGGTCGACGAGCAGGTCGGCGCCAACGACGAGCTCGCGCAGCTCGTGCGCACGCTCGAGCAGCGGCACGACACCTACATGGCGGGCAACCCGCTCCGGTCGCCGCTCACGGACGACGAGGGCGAGGTCCCCACCGCCGACGAGCTCGCCGCGGAGCTCGAGAAGTTCCTCGCCATCCGGCGCCAAGCCGACGACGAGGCGTGACCCCCGCGGCGCGCGCCGGGCTCGTCTTCGCGGGCGGGACGTTCGCCTACCTCTGCGCGGTCACGCAGCGCAGCTCCCTCGGCGTCGCCGGGGTCGCGGCGGCGCACCGCTTCGGCGCGTCCGCCGCCGCGCTCTCGACGCTCGGCGTGCTGCAGCTGATCGTCTACGCCGTCCTGCAGGTGCCGGTCGGGGTGCTGGTCGACCGGTACGGGCCGAAGCGGGTGCTCGCCGTCGGGGCGACGCTCATGGTCGCCGGCCAGGTGCTCGTCGCCGTGTCCAGCGTGCTGCCGCTCGCCGTCGGCGGCCGGATGCTCGTGGGCGCCGGCGACGCCACCACGTTCGTTTCGGTGCTGCGCCTGGTCGCGGCGTGGTTCCCTGCCCGGCGCGTGCCGGTGATGAACCAGTGGCTCGGCAACCTCGGGCAGCTGGGCCAGGTGCTCTCCGCGCTCCCGTTCGCCGCGCTGCTGCGCCTGTCCGGGTGGACCACCGCCTTCCTCACGGCCGCCGGCCTGTCGGGGATCGCCCTGGTCGTGCTGCTCCTGCTCGTGCGCAACGGCCCCGAGGGCGTCCATGCGCCGCCGCCGGACCTGCGGACCGTGCTCGGGGCGCTGCGGGCGTCGGTGCGCCGGCCGGGCACGCGGCTCGGGTTCTGGTCCCACTTCGTGACGCAGTCGAGCGGCGTGGTCTTCGCGCTCTTCTGGGGCTTCCCGTTCCTCGTCTCCGCCGTTGGCCTCGATCCGTCGCTGGCGGCGCTGCTGCTGTCGGTGCAGGTCGTGGCCGGGTTCCTCATCGGGCCCGCCCTCGGGGCGCTCACCGCCCGCCATCCGCTGCGCCGGTCGAACCTCGTGCTCGGCATCGTGACGGTGATCGGCGTCGCGTGGACCGCCGTGCTGCTCTGGCCGGGCGTCCCGCCGCTGTGGCTGCTCGTCGTGCTCGTGGTGGCGCTCGGCACCGGCGGCCCGGCCTCCCAGATCGGCTTCGACTACGCGCGGACCTTCAACCCGGCGGGCAGCCTGGGGGGCGCGAGCGGCGTCGTGAACGTCGGCGGCTTCACCGCGAGCTTCACGATGATGTTCCTGATCGGCGTGATCCTCGACGCCGAGCAGTCGCTCTCCGGCGGCGCGCTCTACTCGCTCGCCGCCTTCCGCGGCGCGTTCTCCGTGCAGTACCTGGTGGTCGGCGCCGGACTCGTCGCGCTGTTCGTCGCGCGGCGCCGCACCCGGCGGGTGCTGCTCGAGACCGAGGGCGTCGCGGTCGGACCGGTCTGGGCCGCGATCGGCGGCGAGCTGCGTCGGCGCTCGGCGCGACGCTGAGCCGCGGCGCGGGAGCTCCAGGCGGGCCGTCCCGGTCCGGGACGGGCGATCTCCGCGCGGGAGCGGCCGACACGCCGTGGCCGCATGTACAATTGTAGGCCGAGCAGCCGTACGGACCGCCGCCGACCTCGGAATACGAACGCCGCCGCCGCGTTGAGGAGGAGCGAGGGGATCGAAGCGGGCGGCCTGCGCACGAGGCGCTGCACGATCCACCGCGCACCGGGAACCGGGCGCGTTCATCCGACGGGGACCACCCGATCCGCGTTCCGTCGACGACAGCCAGTTGGGGGCTTCATGACCGCACAGACCACCGCACTCGCCGAGGCGGAGGCGCCGGAGGCGACCGCGCCGGCCAAGCCGCGCGCCCGCAAGGCCGCCGCGCCGAAGAAGACCGCGGCGAAGACCAAGCCGGCGGCGCGCACCAAGCCCGCGTCCGCCGACAGCGACGCCGAGGACGAGGACGACGCCGACGTCGAGGCGCCCGAGGAGCTGGACGCCGACGCCGAGGTCGACGAGTCCGCCGACGACAGCACCGACGGCGAGGAGTCCTCCGACGAGGAGGCCGCGCCCGAGGACGCCGCCGAGACCACGACCGAGGACGAGACGACCGAGGAGCGCGGCGACGGCGCCGACGCCCCGCTGCCGACCGGCGCGCTCGTGCTGTCGATGTCGGACGAGGACGAGATCCCCGTCTACTCGACCGCGATCACCGGTGCCACGGCGGACCCGGTGAAGGACTACCTGAAGCAGATCGGCAAGGTCGCGCTGCTGAACGCCGCGGAGGAGGTCGAGCTCGCCATGCGGATCGAGGCGGGCCTCTTCGCGGAGGAGAAGCTGCAGACCGAGGCGGGCAACCTGACGAAGGAGCTCGAGCGCGAGCTGAAGTGGGTCGCGCGCGACGGCCAGCGCGCGAAGAGCCACCTGCTCGGTGCGAACCTGCGCCTCGTCGTGTCGCTCGCCAAGCGCTACACCGGCCGCGGCATGCAGGTCCTGGACCTGATCCAGGAGGGCAACCTGGGCCTCATCCGTGCGGTCGAGAAGTTCGACTACACGAAGGGCTTCAAGTTCTCCACCTACGCCACCTGGTGGATCCGGCAGGCGATCACCCGCGCCATGGCCGACCAGGCCCGCACCATCCGCATCCCGGTGCACATGGTCGAGGTCATCAACAAGCTCGCCCGCGTGCAGCGGCAGATGCTGCAGGACCTGGGCCGCGAGCCCACTCCCGAGGAGCTGTCGCGCGAGCTCGACATGACGCCCGAGAAGGTCGTCGAGGTGCAGAAGTACGGCCGCGAGCCCATCTCCCTGCACACGCCCCTCGGTGAGGACGGCGACAGCGAGTTCGGCGACCTGATCGAGGACACCGAGGCGGTCGTGCCGGCCGACGCGGTCGGGTTCACCATGCTGCAGAAGCAGCTGGAGAGCCTGCTCGACTCCCTCTCGGAGCGGGAGGCGGGCGTCATCCGGATGCGGTTCGGCCTCGGCGACGGCATGCCGAAGACGCTCGACCAGATCGGCGACACGTTCGGCGTGACCCGGGAGCGGATCCGCCAGATCGAGTCGAAGACCATGTCAAAGCTGCGCCACCCGTCCCGTTCCCAGGTCCTCCGCGACTATCTTGACTGACTGTTAACTACGCCTAGCGTCTTTACCTGCGGAAACACGTCAATTTCGCAGGTCCGTTGCTGAGCAAACCGCAATGGTCAAGATATTCGTATCACCCACCACTACAGCTTGACCCGCGCTGACCTGGCACAACTACTAGATTCATTTTGCACCTGCGTGCCGAGCGGTAGTCCCCGCAGACCGTCAAGGCGTACAGCGACGGCGTCC
>JBQCCU010000412.1:0-3817 GCA_051961935.1 Amnibacterium sp.
GCCGCCTACGAGGCCGCGCACCGCGCCTACCTCGCCGACCGCGAGGCCGCCGGGCACGTGCCGGAGCTCGCGGGCGTGAGCGCGGGCGGGATGCCCACCCGGGTGAAGTGCCTGCACGCCCTCGCCGCGCACGCCCTCGCCGCCGGCCCCGGCGTGAACCCCATCGGGGACCTCGCGCTCGCCGAGGCCGCCGCCGCCGAACCCGCCGTCGGCGCGGCGGTGGGCGACTGGGGCCGCTGAGGGCCTCCAGTAAACTCGATCCCCGACCCGGCCGCCCACCCTCAAGGAGAACTGAGACCTGTGCCTCGCATCCTGATCGTCGGAGGCGGCTACGCCGGCTTCTACACCGCGTGGAAGCTCGAGAAGTGGCTGCAGCGGGACGAGGCGGAGATCGTCGTCGTCGATCCGCTGCCGTACCTCACGTACCAGCCGTTCCTGCCCGAGGTCGTCGGCGGATCCGTCGAGCCGCGCCACGCGGTCGTGCTGCAGCGCAAGCACCTGAAGCACACCCGCGTCATCACCGCGAAGGTCACCGGCATCGACCACGCGTCGCGCACCGCGACGATCACGCCCGAGATCGGCGAGCCGTGGACGATGTCCTACGACCAGATCGTCGTCACCGCGGGCTCGGTGAGCCGCACGTTCCCGATCCCGGGCGTCGCGGACGAGGCGTACGGCCTGAAGACGATCGAGGAGGCCGTCGCGATCCGCGACCGGATCCTCACCAACTTCGACAAGGCCGCGAACCTGCCTCCCGGCCCCGAGCGCGACCGGCTGCTCACCTTCGTGGTGGTCGGCGGCGGCTTCGCCGGCATCGAGGTGTTCGGCGAGATGCGCTCGCTCGCCTCCGCGCTGCTGAAGTACTACCCGCAGCTCACCTTCGACGACACGCACTTCCACCTGATCGAGGCGATGGGCCGGATCATGCCCGAGGTGTCGCTGCCGACCAGCCACTGGGTGCTGAAGAACTACGCCGAGCGCGGCGCGCTCGTGCACCTCGACACCCAGCTGAAGAGCGCCGCGGGCGGCGTCATCGAGCTGTCGACGGGGGAGAGGTTCGAGTCCGACGTCATCGTCTGGACCGCCGGCGTCATGGCCTCCCCGATGCTCCGCAACACCGACCTGCCGATCGAGGAGCGCGGCCGGCTGCGCGTGCGCGCCGACCTCCGCGTGGTCACCGCCGAGGGCGAGATCGTCCCGGATGCGTGGGGTGCGGGCGACGTGTCCGCCGTCCCCGACCTCACCGGCAAGGGCGTCGGCGGCTTCTGCGTCCCGAACGCCCAGCACGCCGTTCGCCAGGGCAAGCTGCTCGCGAAGAACATCGCGGCGTCGCTGCGCGGCGAGGGCGTGAAGGACTACTACCACGAGAGCCTCGGCGCGGTCGCGGGTCTCGGCCTCTACGTCGGCGCGTTCCAGAGCGGCAAGATCGCGATCAAGGGCTTCCCGGCCTGGGTGATGCACCGCGGCTACCACGGCCTCGCGATCCCCACGTGGGAGCGCAAGACCCGCGTCATCACCAACTGGGTGCTGAACTTCCTGCTCGGCCGCGACATGGTCAACATGGAGGCGGTGCAGCACCCGCGGGTCGCGTTCGAGACGTTCGCGTCGCGCCCGAAGCCGCCGGCCGCTGCTGCGCCGGCGCCCGCCGCAGTCGCCGCCGCTCCGGCCCCGGCCGCCGTCGCCGCTCCGGCCCCGGTCGCTCCCGCTGCCGCTCCGGCCGCCGAGCCCGAGCCGGTGAAGGCGGCGCCGAAGCGTGCGCCACGCGCCCGCAAGAAGCCGGCCACGGAGGAGCAGCCGCCGCTGCCCGGCGCGAAGGGCGTCGAGGCGCCGGTGTACGCGAACCCCGCCCCCGAGCCCGAGCCGGAGCCCGCGAAGAAGTAGCGCGGCCTCCCCGCTCCCCGAATCCGGGCGGCTTCCGACATCCCGGGCGTCTTTTCCCGCCCGCCTCGTCGGATCCCGCCCGGATTCGTGCATCCGGCCTCTCCTAGGCTCTGCTCATGGAGCTGCTCGAGTGGGACGCCGCCACCTACGACTCGCTTCCCCTGCCGCACGAGCGGTGGGGTGCGGCCGTGATCGACCGCCTGGGGCTCCGGGGCGACGAGACGGTCGTCGACCTCGGCTGCGGCACCGGTCGGGACACGGAGCGGCTGCTCGACCGCCTGCACGGCGGCCGCGTCGTCGCCGTCGACGGATCCGTGCAGATGCTGGACCGGCTGCGGGAGCGCCTCGGCTCCCGCCTCGACCGCGTCGACGTCGTGCAGGCCGACCTCACGCAGCCGTTCCCGGAGACCGTCCGCGGCAACGCGGTCATGAGCGTCGCGACCTTCCACTGGGTGCCCGACCACGCCTCCCTCTTCCGCCGCGTCGCGGCCGCACTGCCGCGCAACGGTCGCTTCGAGGCGGAGTTCGGCGGCCGGGGCAACATCGCGGGTTTCCTCGCCGCGGTCGAGCGCGCGGGCGGCCCCAAGGACGAGTCGCCGTGGGAGTTCGCGAGCCGCGAGGAGACGTACGAGCAGCTGCTCGCCGCGGGCTTCCAGAACGTCGACGTGCGCGTCGTGGAGGACCCGGCGACGCTCGAGCGCGGCCCTCAGCTGGAGGCCTTCATCGCGACGGTGCTGCTCGGCGCCGTGCTCCGCGACATGGACGCCGAGGAGGGCCGCGAGCTCGTCCGCCGAACCGCCGAGGAGATGCCGGAGCCGGTCGTCGACTACGTGCGGATGCAGATCAGCGCGACCCGCGGCTGACACCGCCCCGGCGCTTGCCTGGGCCGCCTCTAGGCTGGCTCGGGCCACGCCCCCGTAGCCCAATCGGCAGAGGCAGGCGACTTAAAATCGCTGCAGTCAGGGTTCGAGTCCCTGCGGGGGTACCCGGTTCGCGCCGAGACCCCGCGGCTCGTCCCGCCGCGCCGGCGCCGCGGCGCTCAGAGCGTGGACGTCCCGCGGATGCTACGCGGTCGCCCGTCGGGGTCGACCGCGATGCGGTTGAGTGGCCGCGCCCACACCCGCTGCAGCCGCCCGATCGGTTCCGGCCGGTGGGCGCGGACACGCCCGATCGGACGAGGGCCCGTGCCGCCGCCTCGATGCCAGGCGTCGAGCGCCGCGGCGCTCTGCGTCCACAGCTCGAGGCCCGCCGCCCCGTCGATCAGCCGAGGCTCGCCGGGATCGAGCTGGAGATGCTCCGCCCACAGCCCGATCCGGAGGTCCCGCGCCAGCCGCCGTGGTGCCTCCGCCGGGCTGTCGTCCGCCCGCGTGCGTCGCTCGTCCCGCGTCTCGTCGAGCACGGCGCAGGTGAGCTCGCTGTCGGTGGTCCACGAGCGGCGGTTGAAGTTGTCCGAGCCGCAGGTGAACCACACGTCGTCCACGATGCAGACCTTCGCGTGGACGTAGATCGGCGTTCCCGCGGCGTTCTCGACGTCGAACACCCCGAATCGCTTCGGCGCCGCGCGGCGGAGCATCGCGACGGCCTCGAGCTGCCCGATGCGGGTCGGCGGCCCTTCCAGCGGCCCCTCGGAGTCGGTGTATCGAGGTACGACGGCGATGACGGTGAGCGCCGGGTTCCGGCGAAGGGCATCCGCGAGCACTCGGGCGACGTCCTTCGACCACAGGTACTGGTCCTCGATGTAGATCAGCGAGCGCGCGTTCGCGAACGCCTTCACGTACGCCCGGGCGATGCTGCGCTCGCCGTGCGGGGCGAACGGGAACGGCGGCCGCTTCACGCCGTAGGTCCGCAGGAGCTGCACGGCATGCGGCCCGGCGGGCGGGGGCGGAGGCTCGGTCTACGGGAGCGGGCGAGGGTGGCGCGGCATCCGCGCGAGACG
>JBQCCU010000413.1:0-5758 GCA_051961935.1 Amnibacterium sp.
TCCTCGCTTTTCAATGCCCTGTCGCGGGCGGGCGCGGAGGCGGCCAACTACCCGTTCACGACGATCGAGCCGAACGTCGCCGTCGTGCCGGTCGACGACGAGCGGCTGAACGCGGTCGCCGAGACCGTGGGCGCGTCGACCATCGTGCCGGACACCATCGACTTCCACGACATCGCCGGCCTCGTCGCGGGAGCGCACAAGGGCGAGGGGCTCGGCAACCAGTTCCTCGCGAACATCCGGGAGGCGGATGCGATCGCGGAGGTCGTGCGCGCGTTCGCGGATCCCGACGTCGTCCACGTCGCCGGCGCCGTCGACCCGGCCGGCGACCTCGAGACGATCGGCACCGAGCTGATCCTCGCCGACCTGCAGACCCTCGAGAAGGCGGAGCCGCGGGACGAGATGGAGGTGCGCGGCAAGCGCACCCCGCCCGAGGTGCTCGAGACCATCCGTGCGGCCCAGGCCGCCCTGAACGCCGGCACCCGCCTGGCGGCCGCCGGCATCGACCTCGCCCCGATCCGCGACCTCGGGCTGCTCACCGCGAAGCCCGCCCTGGTCGTCTTCAACGTCGACGAGGCCGTGCTCGGCGATCCCGCCCGCAAGGCCGAGCTCGCCGCCCTCGTCGCCCCCGCGCCCGCGGTCTTCCTCGACGCGAAGATCGAGTCCGAGCTGATCGACCTCGACCCGGAGGACGCCGCCGAGCTGCTCGCCTCCACCGGGCAGACCGAGAGCGGCCTGTCCCAGCTCGCCCGCGTCGGCTTCGAGACCCTCGGCCTGCAGACCTACCTCACCGCCGGCCCGAAGGAGGCCCGCGCGTGGACGATCCGCAAGGGCGCTCACGCGCCCGAGGCCGCCGGGGTCATCCACTCCGACTTCGAGAAGAAGTTCGTGAAGGCGGAGGTGATCGGCTTCGACGACCTCGTCGCCGCCGGCTCGATCGCCGAGGCGCGGGCCCGCGGCCGCGCGCGGATCGAGGGTAAGGACTACGTCATGCAGGACGGCGACGTGGTGGAGTGGCGGCACGGCTGATGCCCGACGTCGCGATGTTCCCGCTCGGCTCGGTGCTGTTCCCGTACATGCCGCTGCCGTTGCGGATCTTCGAGCCGCGGTACCTCACGATGCTCGCCGACATCCTGCAGGAGGAGCCGGGCGAGTTCGGGGTGGTGCTCATCGAGCGCGGCTCCGAGGTGGGCGGCGGCGACGTGCGCGTGACGACCGGCACCCTCGCCCGCGTCTCCGACCTCGACACCGCCGGCGAGGCGGTGCTGATGATCGCGCAGGGCGCGACGCGCATCGAGGTCGAGGAGTGGCTGGGCGACGACCCGTATCCGAGGGCGCGGGTGCGCGAGCTGCCCGAGCCGGGATGGGACCCGGAGCTGGAGCCGCTGCGGATGCGCGCGGAGGCGCTCGTGCGGCGGGTGCTGAAGCACCTCGCCGACGAGGACCTGTCGCCCTGGCCCGCCGACGTGGGCCTCGACGAGGACCCCGCTGCGGCGTCCTGGCAGCTGGCCGCGATCGCCCCGCTGAACGCGCTCGACCAGCTCGAGCTGCTCCGGGCTGACTCGTACGAGCGGCTCCTCACGCGGCTCGTCGAGCTCGTCACCGAGGTGGAGGAGACGTACGGCTAGCGGCCCTCGCCGCCGTCCGCACCGCCGCTAGACTCGCGACCACAATCGAACACGTTCGGCCGTACGGCCGGCGCGGGAGAGCCGGTCCGTCCGGCACCGAAGGAGCAACCTCCCCGGCAATCTCTCAGGTCCAGTACCGCGTCGGATTGGCCGCTCTGGAAAGCGGAGCCGCACCGGGCACGGTGCCGGGCTCCCGCCCATGGTGAAAGACGCGGGGCACCGCGTCGAAGCTCTCAGGCGCAGCGACAGAGGGGGACCGGCCGGCACGCCCGGCACCCGCGCCACTGGAGAGAGCCCGCCATGTCCAACGAGGACCACCGCGACCCCGAACGCCGCCGTTCGCCGCTGCACGACGTGCACGCCGCCGCCGGTGCCACCTTCACCGACTTCGCCGGCTGGACCATGCCGCTGAAGTACGGCAGCGAGCTCGCCGAGCACGCGGCCGTCCGCACCGCGGCCGGTCTCTTCGACCTCTCCCACATGGGCGAGGTCGTCGTGCTCGGCCCCGAGGCGGGCGACGCCCTCGACGCGGCGCTGCTCGGGGAGCTGTCGTCCCTCGAGGTCGGGCGCGCGAAGTACACGCTGCTGCTGAACGCCGAGGGCGGCGTCGTCGACGACCTCGTCGTCTACCGCACCGGGCCCGACCGGTTCCTCGTCGTGGCGAACGCCGCGAACCGGGAGACGGTCGTCGCCGCGCTCCGCAGCCGCACCGTGGGGTTCCAGGCGGAGGTGCAGGACGAGTCGGACGACATCGGCCTGCTCGCCCTCCAGGGTCCCGTCGCGCGCGACGTGCTGGCCGAGGTCGGCGGGTTCTCCGCCGACTTCGACGAGCGCACCGAGCAGCGCTTCGTCGAGCTGCTGACCGGTCTCGGCAACTACCGCTTCCTCGCCGCCTGGTACCGCGGGCACCCGGTGCTCGTCGCCCGCACCGGGTACACCGGGGAGGTCGGCTACGAGCTCTACCTCGCGCCCGCCCTGCTGCCGCAGCTCTGGCGGGCGCTGCTCGAGACCGGCGCCGGCTCGGGGGTGCTGCCCGTCGGGCTCGCCGCCCGCGACACGCTGCGGCTCGAGGCCGGCATGCCGCTCTACGGCAACGAGCTCACGCCGCTCACGCTCCCGCAGCAGGCGGGGCTCGGCCGGCTCGTCCGCGCGGAGAAGGCCGCCGACTACGTGGGCCGCAAGGCCGTCGAGGCGTACGACGGCGCCGGCAAGCGGATCCTCGTGGGGCTCGCCTCCGACGGCCGCCGGGCCGGCCGGCACGGCTACCCCGTGCGCTCCGGCGACGACGTCGTCGGCGAGGTGACGAGCGGGGCGCTGAGCCCCACCCTCGGCCACCCGATCGCCATGGCCTACGTCGACGCCGACGCGGTCGCCCGCGAGCTCACCATCGACGTCCGCGGCACCGCGCTGCCCGCGCGGATCGTCCCGCTCCCCTTCTTCACCCGCTCCGATCGAAAGGCCTGACATGACCGGCGAGCAGGATCTCAAGTACACCGCCGAGCACGAGTGGGTGGACGCGGACGGCGACACGGCCACCGTCGGCATCACCGCCTACGCCGCCTCCCGCCTCGGCGACATCGTCTACGTCGAGCTGCCCGCGGTCGGGGACGAGGTGACCGCAGGCGGCGTCGTCGGCGAGCTCGAGTCCACGAAGTCCGTCGGGGAGCTCTACGCCCCCGTCACCGGCGTCGTCACCGAGGTGAACGAGGAGGTCGCCTCCTCGCCCGAGGTCGTGAACAGCGACCCGTTCGGCGCCGGCTGGCTGCTCAAGGTCCGGGTCACCGAGACGCCCGAGCTGCTCGACCACGCCGCCTACCAGCAGCTGACGGGAGAGGCATGACCGACATCGCCGTCCGACCCGAGCGGATCCGCGTCCCCGAGGCGACCGCGGCCTTCCGACGCCGCCACATCGGCACGACCGCCGACACGCAGGCGCGGATGCTCGAGGCGACCGGGCAGCCCTCCGTCGACGCGCTGCTCGCCGCCGCCGTGCCGGACGCGATCCAGCTCGCCCCCGACGCGCCGTCGACGCTGCCGCCCGCGGCCACCGAGGCGCAGGCGCTCGCCGAGCTGCGGCGCATCGCCGCGCGGAACACGGTGCGCACCTCGATGATCGGCCTCGGCTACTCCGGCACGCTCACCCCCGCGGTGATCCGCCGCAACGTGCTCGAGAACCCGAGCTGGTACACCGCGTACACCCCCTACCAGCCGGAGATCTCGCAGGGCCGCCTCGAGGCGCTGCTGAACTTCCAGACGATGGTCGCGGAGCTCACCGGGCTGACCACCGCGAACGCGTCGATGCTCGACGAGGCCACCGCCGTCGTCGAGGCGATGCTGCTCACCCGCCGCGCGAGCAAGGCGGCCACGAACCGCTTCGTCGTCGACGCGGACGCACTGCCGCAGACCCTCGCGGTGCTCGAGGGCCGCGCCGCCGCGGTCGGCGTGGAGCTCGTCGTGGCCGACCTCGCCGCCGGGCTGCCCGACGGCGACTGCTTCGGCGTGCTCGTGCAGTACCCGGGCGCCTCCGGCCGCGTGACCGACCCGTCGGCGGTCATCGGGGCCGCGCACGAGCGCGGCGCGCTCGCTGTGGTCGCGGCCGACCTGCTCGCGATGACCCTGCTCACCCCGCCGGGCGAGCTCGGCGCGGACGTCGCCGCCGGCACCACGCAGCGCTTCGGTGTCCCGATCGCGATGGGCGGCCCGCACGCCGGCTACCTCGCCGTCCGGAAGGGCCTCGAGCGGCAGCTGCCCGGCCGCCTCGTCGGCGTCTCGCTCGACGCCGACGGCGCCCCCGCCTACCGGCTGAGCCTGCAGGCGAGGGAGCAGCACATCCGCCGCGAGAAGGCGACGAGCAACATCTGCACGGCCCAGGTGCTGCTCGCGGTGATGGCGTCGATGTACGCCGTCTACCACGGCCCGCGGGGCCTCACCCGGATCGCGGAGGAGGTGCACGACACCGCCCGTCGCGCCGCCGCCTCGCTCGCCGCCCGCGGCGCCGAGGTGCTCACCGAGACCTTCTTCGACACCATCCAGGTGCGGGTCGACGACGCCGGCGCGGTGCTGACCCGCGCCGCGGACCGCGGGCTCTGGCTGCGCCGCGTCGACGCCACCACCGTCGCGATCGCCTTCGACGAGGTCACCGCCGCCGCGGCGTCGACCACGATCGGGCACCTGCTCGCCGCGCTCGGCCTCGAGGACGCGCCGTTCGACGAGTCCGACCCGGTCGGCGCGGTGCTCGCGCATCCGCCCCTCGAGGGCGACGCCGCGGTCGACGTGCCGCTGCCGCACCGGCTGCCCTCCGGGCTCGGCCGCACGAGCGACTTCCTCACCCACCCGGTGTTCAACACCTTCCACTCCGAGACGGCGATGATGCGGTACCTCAAGTACCTCGCCGACCTCGACTACGCGCTCGATCGCGGCATGATCCCGCTCGGCTCCTGCACGATGAAGCTGAACGCGGCGACCGAGATGGCCGCGGTCACCTGGCCCGAGTTCGCCGACCTGCACCCGTTCGCGCCGGCCGAGGACGTCGCCGGGTCGCTGGAGCTCATCGCGCAGCTCGAGGGCTGGCTGTCGGAGCTCACGGGCTACGACGCCGTCACGGTGCAGCCGAACGCGGGCAGCCAGGGCGAGCTCACCGGCCTGCTCGCCATCCGCGGCTACCACCGCGCGAACGGCGACGACGACCGCACCGTGTGCCTCATCCCGTCGAGCGCGCACGGCACCAACGCGGCGAGCGCGGTGCTCGCGGGCCTCCAGGTCGTCGTGGTCGCCTGCGACGCGCAGGGGAACGTCGACCTCACCGACCTGCGCGCGAAGGTCGCCGAGCACGGGGAGCGCCTTGCGGCGCTGATGATGACCTACCCGTCGACGCACGGCGTCTACGAGCACGAGGTGCGGGCCGTCTGCGATGCGGTGCACGCCGCCGGCGGCCAGGTGTACATCGACGGCGCCAACCTCAACGCGCTCGTCGGGCACGCCCGCTTCGGCGACTTCGGCGGGGACGTGTCGCACCTGAACCTCCACAAGACGTTCTGTATCCCGCACGGCGGCGGCGGCCCCGGCGTCGGCCCGGTCGGCGTACGCGAGCACCTGGTGCCGTTCCTGCCGAACCATCCGCTGCGTCCCGAAGC
>JBQCCU010000414.1:0-10235 GCA_051961935.1 Amnibacterium sp.
CACGCGCTGTTTCGGAGGCGTTACGGATGCGGGCGCTGTGTGAACTTCGGGTTTCGTCGGTCCCGGCAGCACGTCAGCAGGACGATCTCGCTTCGGCAGGACGAAACCGCCGTTCTCATCCTGCTGACGCGGAATCGTCCAGCTGTCGTGCTCCCCACGGGCGGCGAGGGCTACTCGATGGGGCCGCCGGGCGCCGTCATGGCGACCAGGCGCGAGATGGCCCGCAGGTACTTCTTGCGGTAGCCGCCGGCGAGCATGTCGGCGCCGAAGACCTGGTCGAGCGGCTCCCCGGTGGCCACGATCCGCACCTGCGCGTCGTAGAGACGGTCGACGAACGCGACGAACCGGAGCGCCTCGGTCTGCCCGGGCAGGGGGTGCACGTCGCGGAGGCCGACCACGCTGAGGTTCTCCACCAGCCCCACGTAGCGGGCCGGATGCACCGTGGCGAGGTGCGCGATGAGCGCGTCGAAGTCGTCCACGGTCACGTCGGCCGCACGCGGCAGCGCGTCGAGCTCCGCCTCGTCCGCGACGCGTGCGTCGCCCTCGAGGGCGCGACGCCGGTAGTCGAGCCCCTCGATCCGCACCGTCGTGAACCGGTCCGAGAGGCCCTGGATCTCGCGGAGGAAGTCCGCGGCCGCGAACCGCCCCTCCCCGAGCGCGTTCGGGGGCGTGTTCGAGGTCGCGCCGATCCGGGTGCCCGTCGAGACGAGCTCGCCGAGCAGCCGCGACATGAGCATCGTGTCGCCGGGGTCGTCGAGCTCGAACTCGTCGATGGCGAGCAACGAGGAGCCGGTGAGCAGCCGGACCGCCTCCGCGTACCCGAGCGCCCCGACGAGCGCCGTGTACTCGATGAAGGTGCCGAAGTACTTCCGGCCGGGCGCCAGGCGCCAGAGCGCGGCGAGCAGGTGCGTCTTGCCGACGCCGAAGCCGCCGTCGAGGTAGAGCCCCGGCCGCTCCGGCGGCTTCGGGCCCCGGCGGAAGAGGCCAGCGGGCGGGCTGGTCCAGTCCGCGGTGAAGGCGCGCACCGCATCGACCGCGCCCTGCTGGGAGGGGTAGTCGGGGTCGGGCCGGTAGTTGTCGAGGCCGGCCGTGACGAACTGGCGCGGCGGCACGAGCGAGGACGCCATCCGGCCCGCGTCCACGTCGGGCGTGCGATCGGCGAGCCGTGCGGGCGCGGTCGAGTCCACGAGTGTTACGGCCTCCGGCGAACGGGTCGGGCTGGGGTGCGTATCGTCGGTTTCGCGGCCGTCGACGGCTGCAGCAGTGTAGAGCGCCCCGGATGCGCCGCCCCTGACGGGTGAGCGCCCGGCATCAGAGAGGACCGCCGATGAGCGTCGCGACCGACCCCGCCCCCGCCTTCCGGGAGTTCGCGCACCCCGAGCGGCTCGTGTCGACCGCGTGGCTGGCGGAGCACCTGGGCGACCCCGGCCTCGTGGTGGTGGAGTCGGACGAGGACGTGCTGCTCTACGAGACCGGCCACATCCCCGGCGCCGTGAAGGTCGACTGGCACACGGACCTGAACGACCCGGTCACCCGCGACTACATCGACGGGTCCGCGTTCGCCCGGCTGCTCGGCGGGCTCGGCATCGGCCGGGACACCACCGTGGTGATCTACGGCGACAAGAGCAACTGGTGGGCCGCCTACGCCCTCTGGGTGTTCACCCTGTTCGGCCACCGCGACGTGCGCCTGCTCGACGGCGGCCGCGCGAAGTGGATCGCGGAGGACCGGCCGCTCACTACCGACCGCCCGGCCCCCGCCGCCGTCGACTACCCCGTCGTCGAGCGGGACGACCGCGGCGTCCGCGCCTTCCGGGACGACGTGCTCACCCACCTCGGCTCGCCCCTCATCGACGTGCGCAGCCCGCTCGAGTACTCCGGGGAGCGGACGACCGCGCCCGAGTACCCGGAGGAGGGCGCGCTCCGGGCCGGCCACATCCCCTCCGCGCAGAACGTGCCGTGGGCGAAGGCCGCGGCCGACGACGGCACCTTCCGCTCCCGCGCCGAGCTCGAGGCGGTCTACGAGCAGGGCGCGGGCCTGAAGCCGGACGACGAGGTGATCGCGTACTGCCGGATCGGCGAGCGCTCCAGCCACACCTGGTTCGTGCTGACGCACCTGCTCGGCTACCCGAAGGTGCGCAACTACGACGGCTCCTGGACCGAGTGGGGCAGCGCGGTGCGCGTGCCGATCGTGAAGGGCTCCGAGCCGGGCGAGGTGCCCGCTCGCGCCTGACCCGGGCGACCCGACCCGTGTGCTGTCCGCACGGACAACTGCTGCCGATATACCGGCGGCAGTTGTCCGTACGGACGGCAGGGACGTGTGGTCCGGCGAGAATGGGGCGGTCATGACGGAGAACGACCTGCCCACGAGCCTCGCCGAGATCCGCGACGAGTTCCTCGCCGTCGCGGTGCGCGACCGGCTCCTGCTGCTGCTCGACTACGCGAACGACCTCCCGGCGCTGCCCGAGCGGTACGGCGAGCACCCCGAGGAGCTCGAGCGGGTCACCGAGTGCCAGGCGCCCGTGTTCGTCGCCGCCGAGGTCGAGGACGGCGTGGTGCGGGTGCACGCGACCGCCCCGGCGGAGGCGCCGACCACCAGGGGGTTCGCATCGGTGCTCGTGCACGGCCTGGACGGGCTCCCGGTCGAGGAGGCGCTCGCGGTGCCGGACGACTACCCGCATTCCCTCGGGCTGTCGGATGCGGTCTCGCCGCTCCGGCTGCGCGGCATGAGCGGTCTGCTCGCCCGCATCAAGCGGCAGCTGCGGGCGGCCGCCTGATGCGGGTCACCGGCCTCGTGCCGGCGACCGGCGCGGCCGACCTCACGGGCGACGCCCTCGACGCGTGGCTCGCCGACCGGTACCGGCTGCCCGGCGACGAGTGGCTGCGGCTCAACCTGGTCACGGCCCTCGGCGGGCAGATCACCGGACCGTCCGGCGGTTCGGACGACCTCGCCGACGGGATCGACCGCGCCCTGCTCAAGGTCCTCCGCCGGACGGCGGACGTGGTACTCGTCGGCGCCGCATCCGTGCGCGCGGAGGGCTACCGGATCCCCGGGCACGTGCCGCTCGCCGTCGCGACCACCACCGGCGACCTCGACGGGCACCGCTTCCCGGCCGACCGCGCGCCCGGCCGGCTGGTCGTCGTGTGCCCGGAGGCCGCCGCCACGCGCGTGCGGCGCGACCTCGGTGAGCGCGCCACCGTGCTGCCGCTCCCCCACGACGAGGCCGATCCGGCCGCGGTCGTCGCCGCGCTGCGCGCCGCCGGATACGGGCGGATCGTCTGCGAGGGCGGCGGCCGGCTCGCGAGCGCGCTGATCGCCGCGGGCCTGGTCGACGAGTTCGACCAGTCGATCGCCCCGGTGCTCGTCTCGCCCGGCGCACCGCTCACCTCCGGGGAGGTGCCGCTCACCACGGCACGGCTCGCCGGTCTCGTGCTCGACGGCACCGACCGGCTCTACGCGCGCTGGGCCCTCCCCCGCCGCTGACGCCGCCCCGCCGCCGTCGCCCCGAGCGCGGCGAGCGCCTCGTCGTCGTGGTCGAGCCAGGCGCGCACGGCGCCCTCCCACCGGTCGCGGTCGTGGTTCCAGAGCCTCGTGTGGCGGGCGGTCGTGAACGGCACGAGGCGCACGACGTCGGGACGCTCGGCGGCGAGCCGGCGCGACACGGCGATCGGCGCGATGCCGTCGTCCTCGCTGTGCAGCACGAGCACGGGCAGATCGAGGTCCGCGACCCGCGCGACCACCTCCGCGCCCCGCGTGTCGAACGGCTCCTCCTGCCCGGTCAGGAACGGGCCGAGCCGGCTGCCGACGAGCGAGAGCGCCCCGCGCCGCACCGGCGCCGGCAGCCGGGTCGCATCGCCCTGGTGCAGCAGCGCCTCCGCGAAGTCGAGCACCGGCGAGTCGAGCACGACGCCCGAGATCACGGAGGCGAGCCGTGAGCGCATCGCCGTCTGCAGCACGATCACGCCGCCCATGGACCAGCCCACGAGCACGATCTCCCGCGCGCCCTGGTCGAGGGCGTGGAGGATCGCGGACTCGACGTCGAGCCACTCGGCGTCCTCCAGGCCGTACTTCGGCGCGGTGGAGCTCGGCGCCTCGCCGTCGTCCCGGTACGAGACGAGCAGGGTCGACCAGCCCGCCTCCCGGAACACCGGGACCGCGCGCAGGGCCTCCTGCCGCACGGTGCGCCGCCCGTGGACGAGGATCGCCCACCGCGGGGAGTCGAACCCGTCCGCCGGCACCTCCCAGGCGGGCACGACGCCCTGCGTGGTCTGGATGCGCACGTCCTCCCACGGCACGCCGAGCTGCTCCGGGCTCAGGTAGACCCAGCCGTTGAAGCGCCCCTCCGTGGCGGCGCCGATGTCGCCGGCGTCGACGCCGAGCAGCTCGCGGACGACGGCGGTGGGCGTGCGCTCGAGCACCCGCCCGACGCGGGCGTGCCCGCGGCCCTCCTCGAACCAGAAGCTGTAGACGCCGGGCAGGAGCGCGTCGTCGGTGGGCGCGAAGCGGATGCGACCGGCGTCGAGGTCGACGCCGAGCACGGCCGTGACGGCGGCGCGGCGGCGTCCGGGGCCCACCATCCGGCGGGCGACACCGGTGGTGACGGCGCCCGCGAACACGGCGCCGGCGACGAGCACGCTGCCGGCCGCGACGGCCCCGCCGATCACGCCGGTGGGCGGACGGGGATGCGACCGCGACGTCATCCGCCGTCCCCCTCCCCTCGTCCGGATCCCCGAGTATGCCGGAGCGCGCGGCTACCGCCGGGCAACGCCGGTGGACCCCGAACGGGGCGGCCACCCCGCCCGCGCCATACCACGGCGATCCCGCCCATGCGGGCGCGTCGCGCACCACCCGCTCGGCCGGGCCGTACCCTCGAGATGTGCCGATCGACACCGGATCAGGGACGTCGGCGCCGTTCGAGAAGGCGCGGGCGTCGCTCGAATCCGCCCGGATCCGCGGCGACCTCGTCGTCACGTCGATCCCGTCGCCCACCCAGGTGGCCCCGTTCTCGGTGGCGCTCGCGGGCGACGTGCGCCAGAAGATCCACGGCGAGGACTCCGAGCTCGGCACCGGGCGCTTCATCCTGCTGCACGACCCGGCCGGGCAGCCGGCCTGGGACGGCGACTTCCGCGTCGTCTGCTTCGCGCAGGCGCCGCTCGAGGCGGAGATCGGCACCGACCCGTTCCTCGCCGAGGTGACCTGGTCCTGGCTCACCGACGCGCTCGACGCCCGCGGCGCGAAGTACACCGCCGCGTCGGGAACGGCGACCACCATCGTCTCCACCGGATTCGGGGAGCTCGCCGACCAGGGGACGGGCGCGCGCATCGAGCTGCGCGCCTCCTGGACGCCCACCGACCTCGACCTGGCGGCACATGTGGAAGGCTGGGGCGAGTTGCTGTGCATGCTCGCCGGGCTGCCTCCGGCGGCCGAGGGAGTGAGTGTGTTGTCCGCACGACGAGCAGGGCGTGACTGACGGGACGGACGAGGCCGTCGTCCCGAGCGCGACGCCGGCCCAACCGGTCCAGGTTCTCGACACCCGGGACGGGTACCTCGAAGCGGTGCGCCGGATCCGGGAGGGCTCCGGCCCGATCGCCGTCGACGCCGAGCGCGCCTCCGGGTTCCGGTACTCGCAGCGCGCCTACCTGATCCAGCTGTTCCGCCGCGGATCCGGCACGATCCTGCTCGACCCGCCCGCGATCGGCGACTTCAGCGAGCTCGCCGAGGCGATGGCCGGCGAGGAGTGGGTGCTGCACGCCGCGAGCCAGGACCTCGCCTGCCTCCGGGAGGTCGGCCTCGATCCGGATCGGATCTTCGACACCGAGCTCGCGGCACGCCTGCTCGGCTTCGAGCGGGTCGGCCTCGGCGCGGTCGTCGAGCAGCTGCTCGGCCTGCACCTCGCGAAGGAGCACTCGGCCGCGGACTGGTCCACCCGGCCGCTGCCCACCTCCTGGCTCGTCTACGCCGCCCTCGACGTCGAGCTGCTCGTCGACGTGCGCGACCGCGAGGCGGCGCTGCTCGCCGAGGCGGGCAAGGCGCACATCGCGGAGCAGGAGTTCGAGGCGGTGCGCACCCGCGAGTCGCGCCCGGCGCCCGCCGAGCCGTGGCGGCGCCTCTCCGGCGTGCACGCGGTGCGCGGGGCGAGGAACCTCGCGGTCGCCCGCGAGCTCTGGCTCGCCCGCGACGAGTACGCCCGCGCGGTCGACTCCGCACCGGGGCGCCTCGTGCCCGACGCCTCCCTCGTCGCGGTGGCCCGCACGCCGCCGGCCACCAAGCGCGACCTCGCCGCCATGCGGAGCTTCTCCGGGCGCGCCAGCCGGCCCGAGATCGACCGCTGGTGGGCGGCGGTCGAGGCGGGCCTCGCCACCGACGACCTGCCGGTGACCCGCGTGCCGTCGGACGCCCCGCCCCCGCCGCGCGCGTGGGCGGACCGGAACCCGGAGGCGGATCGGCGCCTGAAGGCCGCCCGCCCCGCGGTCGCCGCGATCGCGGAGCACCTGAACCTGCCGACCGAGAACCTCCTCACCCCCGACACGCTCCGCCGCGTCGCGTGGGAGCCGCCCGCCGAGGTGACCCCCGAGACGGTCGGCGACGCCCTCGCCGCGCAGGGCGCCCGGCCGTGGCAGATCGACGCGACCGCGGCCGCGGTCGCCGCCGCGTTTGTCCGATCCGCCCAAAGCGGCGCCGAGTCCGACGAGGTCGCGTCGTAGGTTCGCCACACCCGATTTGGTGCGCCGCGGCCACCCGGTGAGGATCGACCCTCGGTGCCGCGCGTCCGACCGCGCGGCGCGGGAAGGACGGCGTGGAGCGCAGCGAGGTCGTGTTCGTCGACGGGGTCCGCACCCCGTTCGGGCGGGCCGGTGAGAAGGGCATGTACTGGGGCACGAGGGCCGACGACCTCGTGGTGAAGGCGATGGTCGGGCTGCTCGAGCGCAACCCGCAGCTGCCGAAGGACCGGATCGACGACGTCGCGCTCGCCGCCACCACCCAGACCGGTGACCAGGGGCTCACGATCGGCCGCACCGCCGCGCTGCTCGCGGGCCTCCCCCGCACGGTGCCCGGCTACGCGATCGACCGGATGTGCGCGGGCGCCATGACGAGCGTCACCACCGTCGCGGGCGCGATCGGCTTCGGCGCCTACGACGTCGCGATCGCGGGCGGTGTCGAGCACATGGGGCACCACCCGATGGGCTCCGGCGCGGACCCGAACCCGCGGTTCGTCAGCGAGAAGCTCGTCGGCACCGACGCCCTCGTGATGGGCGCGACCGCCGAGCGCATCCACGACCGGTTCCCGCACCTCACCCGCGGGCGGTCCGACCGGTTCGCGATGCGCTCGCAGCAGAAGGCGGCCGCCGCGTACGAGGCCGGCCTCATCCAGCAGGACCTCATCCCGGTCGCGACCCGCAGCGAGGCCGGGTGGGGGCTCGCCACCCGCGACGAGGTGATGCGGCCCGAGACGACCATGGAGGGGCTCGCCGTGCTGAAGACCCCGTTCCGCCCCCACGGGCGCATCACCGCCGGGAACGCGGCTGGCCTGAACGACGGCGCCACCGCCTCCATCATCGCGAGCGAGGAGACCGCGAAGCAGCTCGGCCTGCCGGTGCGGATGCGGCTCGTCAGCTTCGCGTTCGCGGGCGTCGAGCCGGAGGTGATGGGCATCGGTCCCATCCCCAGCACCGAGAAGGCGCTGGTGAAGGCGGGCCTCACGATCGACGACATCGGGCTGTTCGAGCTGAACGAGGCCTTCGCCGTGCAGGTGCTGAGCCTGCTGGACCACTTCGGCATCGACGACGACGATCCCCGCGTGAACCCGTGGGGCGGCGCGATCGCGGTCGGGCATCCGCTCGCCTCCTCCGGCGTGCGCCTGATGCTGCAGCTCGCCCGCCACTTCGAGGCCCACCCCGAGGTGCGCTACGGCCTCACGGCGATGTGCATCGGGCTCGGGCAGGGCGGCAGCGTGATCTGGGAGAACCCGCACTTCGACCCGAAGGCGGCCAAGAGGGTGCAGAAGGCGGCGAAGCGATGACGGACTCGATGCAGGACCTCGCGGCGCTGTCCGCGGACGAGGTCGTCACCCGCGCCTACAGCCGGGACGTGGCGCTGCCGGGCGGCGGCGTGCTCGTGCTCGTCACGCTCGACAACGGCCGTGACCACCGCCGGCCGAACACGCTCGGCCCGCAGAGCCTGCTCGAGCTCGAGTCGGCGCTGACGACCGCGAAGGAGCGCGCGAGCCGTGGCGTGATCGCGGGCGTCGCCGTCACCGGCAAGCCGTTCATCCTCGCCGCCGGAGCGGACCTCAGCCAGGTCGGCCTCGTGCCGGACCGGGACACGGCGAAGCGCCTCGCGCAGCTCGGGCACCGCGTGCTCGGCTCCCTCGGCTCCCTCGGCGTGCCGAGCTTCTGCTTCATCAACGGCCTGGCGCTCGGCGGCGGGCTCGAGATCGCGCTGAACGCCGACTACCGCACGCTCGACACGTCCGCCGCGGCGATCGCGTTCCCCGAGGTGTTCCTCGGGCTCATCCCCGGCTGGGGCGGCGCCACCCTGCTGCCGAACCTCGTCGGCATCGAGAACGCGCTGAAGGTCATCGTCGAGAACCCGCTGAAGCAGAACCGGATGCTGTCGGCGCAGCAGGCGTTCGACCTCGGCATCGCGGACGTGCTGCTGCCGTCGGCGACGTTCCTCGAGCGGTCCATCGCGTGGGCGGCCGACGTGATGGCGGGCCGGGTGAAGGTCGAGCGGCCCCACGCGCCCGGCCGTCTCGAGCGGCTGGCGAAGTGGGACGTCGCGATCGGGATCGCGCGCAAGCAGCTCGAGTCGCGCATCGGGACGGTGCCGCTCGCGCCGTACCGGGCGCTCGACCTGCTGAAGGGCGCGAAGAAGGCGACGGACGCCCGTGGGATCGCGGACGGCTTCGCCGCGGAGGACGAGGCCCTCGCGGACCTCATCGCGAGCGACCAGTTCGTGGCGAGCATCTACGCCTTCGACCTCGTGCAGAAGCGCGCCCGGAAGCCCGCCGGTGCCCCCGACCCGAAGCTGGCGAAGCCGGTGACGAAGGTCGGCGTGATCGGCGCGGGGCTCATGGCGAGCCAGTTCGCCCTCCTGGTCGCCCGCCGCCTCCGGGTGCCCGTGCTCATCACGGACCTCGACCAGGCGCGCCTCGACGCGGGCGTCGAGCGCATCCGTGGCGAGATCGCGCAGCTGCAGGCGAAGGGCCGCGTGTCCGGGGACGAGGCGAACCGCCTCGTCGCCTCCATCAGCGGCACGACGGATCTCGCGGACTTCGCCGACTGCGACTGGGTCATCGAGGCGGTGTTCGAGGAGCTCGGAGTCAAGCAGACCGTCTTCGCGAACGTCGAGCCGCACCTCTCCCCCGAGGCGGTGCTCGCGACGAACACGTCGTCCCTGTCGGTCGAGGCGATCGGCGCGAAGCTCGCTCACCCCGAGCGGGTCGTCGGCTTCCACTTCTTCAACCCGGTCGCGGTGATGCCGCTCGTCGAGGTGGTGCGCACGCCGGCCACCGACGAGGCGACCCTCTCGACCGCCATGGTCGTTGCCGGGACCCTGAAGAAGAAAGCCGTGATCGCGAAGGACGCCCCCGGCTTCGTGGTGAACCGCATCCTCGCGAAGGTGCTCGGCGAGGCGATGCACGCGGTCGACACCGGCACCCCGTTCGAGGTCGTCGACATCGCCCTCGACCCGTTCGGGCTGCCGATGAGCCCGTTCGAGCTGCTCGACCTGGTCGGCCTCCAGGTCGGTGCGCACGTGCTCGACACGCACCACGCCGCGTTCCCGGATCGCTTCTTCGAGTCCGCGAACCTGCACGCGCTCGCGGATGCCGGCGTCCTCCTCGAGAAGGACGACAAGGGCACCGTGAAGGGCTTCGACAAGCGGGCGGTGGCGCTCGTGAAGCGGTCCGTGCCGAAGGGGGCCGTCCCGCTGTCGGCGGAGGCGTTCCGGCTGCGCGTCGAGGACGGCCTGGCGGACGAGATCCACCGGATGCTCACGGAGGGCGTCGTCGCGGCGCCGGAGGACATCGACCTCTGCCTGATCCTCGGGGCCGGCTACCCGTTCCACGCGGGCGGCATCACGCCGTACCTCGACCGGGTGGGCGCCTCCGAGCGCGCCTTCGGCGACACCTTCCACCATCCGCCGCTGCGCGGCGCGGCGCGGCGTCGGTCGCAGGCGACGACGACGGCCTGACCCGAGGACGGTGACTTTCCGCTTTATGCCCAACCAACACCCC
>JBQCCU010000415.1:0-4269 GCA_051961935.1 Amnibacterium sp.
CATCCGGACGCCTGGGAGGACGTGCTCGCCGCCCCCGAGCTGCCGACGGTGCGGCTGAAGCCGCGCAGCCAGGGCGGCTAGGGCAGCGGGAGCAGGATCTCCCGCACGAGCGCGTCGAGCTGGGCGTCGGCGTCGAGGAACTGGCGCAGGGTCTGCACCGTCGCGCCGTACTCGGCGAACTGGTCGACGGTGAGACCGTCCGGGTCGATCGCCTTCACGAACTCGCCGAGGCCGCCGAGCGCCGCGAGGATCCGGGGGTCGACCGGCTCGTCGATCGCCGAGGGCCGCACGGGGATCCGGTTCTCGTTGATGCGCTGCTGCCAGTCGAACGGCGGGGAGACCACGAGGTCGCCGCCGACCAGCTCGCTCCACTGCAGGTGGCTGCGGAAGGCGGCGGACAGGATCCGCAGGCGGTAGCCGCGCTCGCGGTAGAGGCGGTAGGCGGCCTTCAGCGCGGCGACGCCGGCCCACTCCAGGGCACCGGGGTCGGTGAGGATCCGCTGCTGCACGGTCCAGGTCTTCAGCCAGTCGTCGAGCCGGCCGCCCATGATCGTGCAGACCGAGCCGAAGCCGTCGGTGGGCAGCCCCTGCGCCTCACGACGGGCGAAGCCGCGCTCGACCGCCTCGGCCACCGCGACCGCCTGCGCCACCGTGAACGACACGGTCGCGTTGACGCTCACCCCGCGGTAGGTGGCCTCCTCGATCGCCTCGATGCCCGCCGCGACCGCTGGGATCTTCACGATGATGTTGGGCGCGAGGCGGGAGAAGGCGACGGCCTGCTCGACGAGCGCGGCGGCGTCGCGCCACAGCCGCGGGTCCGTCTGGATCGACAGGCGGCCGTCCCGGCCGCCGCTCGCGGCGAAGGCGGGCTCGAGCAGCCGCGCGGCCCGGACGGAGAGCTCCTGCACGACGAGCCAGCCGAGCTCGCTCTCACCCGCGGTCGGATGCTCCCGCGCCAGCACCCGGATGCGCGGCCCCCACGTGTCGAGGTGCCGCCGGACCACCGTGAGCGCGATGACGGGGTTGCAGGTGGCCCCGACGGCGCCGAAGCCGATCGACGCGGCGAGCTCCTCCGGATCGGCGGAGTCGTTCCACAGCGCGGTCGGCGTGGTGCGTGCGGCGCTCCGCAGGGGGAGCTCGGCGTCCGCCTCGGTCATGTCCGCCTCCTCGCGTCCGCGGCCAGCCTCGCACACCGCGTCGATGCGGCATCCTGGGGTTCTCGCATCGTACGAAGGAGTAGGGATGACGACGACGGCTCCCGCCATCGACCGAACGGCGACCGCGGACCTCCCGCTGGTGCCGCACTGGATCGGGGGGCGGGCGACCGCGCCCGCCGACGGCCCCACGGGCGACGTGTACGACCCGGCCCTCGGCGTGGTGACGAAGCGCGTGGCGCTCGCCGGACCCGCCGAGGTGGACGCAGCCGTCGCCGGCGCGAAGGCCGCCTACCCCGAGTGGCGCGACACCTCGCTCGCGAAGCGCCAGGCGATCGTCTTCCGGTTCCGGGAGCTGCTGGACGCGCGGAAGGGCGAGCTGGCGGAGATCATCACGAGCGAGCACGGGAAGGTCCTCTCGGATGCGCTCGGCGAGATCTCCCGCGGCCAGGAGGTGGTGGAGTTCGCCACCGGGCTCGCGCACCACCTGAAGGGCGAGTTCTCCGAGCAGGTCTCGACCGGGATCGACGTGTACTCGATCCGGCAGCCGCTCGGCGTGGTCGGGATCATCAGCCCGTTCAACTTCCCGGCGATGGTGCCGATGTGGTTCTTCCCCATCGCGATCGCCGCCGGCAACGCGGTCGTGCTGAAGCCGAGCGAGAAGGACCCGTCGGCGGCGAACTGGCTGGCCGCGCTCTGGCAGGAGGCGGGCCTGCCGGACGGCGTCTTCACGGTGCTGCACGGCGACAAGGGCGCGGTCGACGGCCTGCTCACCCATCCGGACGTGCGCGCGATCTCGTTCGTCGGATCCACGCCGATCGCGAAGTACGTGTACGAGACCGCCGCGAGGCACGGCAAGCGGGTGCAGGCGCTCGGCGGCGCGAAGAACCACATGCTGGTGCTGCCCGACGCGGACCTCGACCTCGTGGCGGACTCGGCGGTGAACGCGGGCTTCGGCTCGGCGGGGGAGCGGTGCATGGCCGTCTCGGTCGTCGTCGCCGTCGAGCCGTGCGCGGACGCGCTCGTCGCGAAGGTGCAGGAGCGCATCGCCGGCCTGAAGGTCGGTGACGGCCGCCGCGCCTGCGACATGGGCCCGCTCGTCACGAAGCAGCACCGCGACAAGGTCGCCTCCTACGTCGACGTCGCCCTCGCGGACGGGGCGGAGGTCGTGGTCGACGGCCGCGGGATCGAGGTGGACGGCGACGAGGGCGGGTTCTGGTTCGGCCCCACGCTGATCGACCGGGTGCCGACGTCCTCCCGCGTCTACACCGAGGAGATCTTCGGGCCCGTGCTGTCCGTCGTCCGGGTCGCCTCCTACGAGGACGGGGTGGACCTCATCAACTCGGGCGCGTTCGGCAACGGCACCGCGATCTTCACCAACGACGGCGGGGCCGCCCGCCGGTTCCAGCGGGAGGTCGAGGTCGGCATGATCGGCATCAACGTGCCGATCCCGGTCCCGGTCGCGACCTTCTCCTTCGGCGGCTGGAAGCAGTCGCTGTTCGGCGACGCGAAGGCGCACGGCTCGGAGGGCATCCGCTTCTACACGCAGCAGAAGGCCGTCACGGCCCGCTGGCTCGATCCGAGTCACGGCGGCGTCGACCTCGGCTTCCCGCAGACCCGATGACGCCCAACGCGTGGTTCCACCGCAGCGGCACGCTCGCGCGCGACGGCTGGGACGCGGTCGTCGACGACACGATCGACGGCTGGCGGTACAGCGGGGTGCGCGTCGCGACGATCGGCGGCGACGCCCCGCCGCTGCCGGCGGGTGCCCTCGAGCGGATGGTGGTGCCGCTGTCGGGCGAGCGCTTCGAGGTCGTCGTCGACGGGGAGCGGCACGGGCTCGACGGCCGTCGCTCGGTGTTCGACGGTCCGGCGGACGTGCTCCTCGCCGGGGCGGGCAGCGAGGTGCGGATCGCGGGCGCCGGCCGCGTCGCGGTCGCGGAGGCGCCGGCCACCGACCGCGCCCCGACCGTGGTGCTCCGGGCGGAGGAGATCCCCGTCGAGCTCCGCGGTGCGGGGGCGATGACCAGGCAGGTGCACAACTTCGGCACCCCCGGGGCGCTGCCCGCGACGCGGCTGATCGTCTGCGAGGTGATCACGCCCGCCGGCAACTGGTCGTCCTACCCGGCGCACAAGCACGACGAGGCGGGCCCGGACGAGTCCGTGCTCGAGGAGATCTACTGGTTCGAGACCGCGCCGGTCGCCGGTGCGCCGGGCGACGCGTCCGCGTTCGGGATGTTCGCCACCACCTCGTCCGCCGCGGGCGAGATCGACACGACCGCGCTCGTCGGCACGGGCGACGTCGCCCTCGTCCCCTTCGGCTACCACGGGCCCGCCGCCGCACCGCCCGGCACCGACCTCTACGACCTGCACGTCATGGCGGGGCCGGGGGAGCGGGCCTGGCGCATCCGGGACCACCCCGCGCAGGCGTGGCTGCGGGACACGTGGGCCGGTCTCGGGCCGGATCCCCGCCTGCCCTACGGGAGGAGGCGGCCCGCATGACCGGGACGCGCACGATGACGGTGGCGCAGGCGCTCGTCGCCTTCCTCGCGAACCAGTGGACGGTCGACGGCGACCACCGGGAACGCACGATCGCCGGCGTCTTCGGCATCCTCGGCCACGGCAACGTGGCCGGGATCGGGCAGGCGCTGCAGCAGCTCCACGTCGCCGCACCTGGGCTGCTGCCCTACCACCAGGCCCGCAACGAGCAGGCGATGGTGCACCAGGCGGTCGGCTGGGCGCGGATGCGCCGCAGACGCAGCACCTGGGCCGCGGCGGCGTCGGTGGGACCCGGCGCGGCGAACATGCTCACCGGTGCGGCGCTCGCCACCGCGAACCGGCTGCCGGCGCTGCTGCTGCCGAGCGACACGTTCGCGACCCGGGTCGCGGATCCGGTGCTGCAGCAGCTGGAGCAGCCGTACGACCCGTCGATCCAGGTGACGGACGCCTTCCGGCCGGTCTCGCGGTTCTTCGACCGGGTGCAGCGCCCGGAGCAGCTCTTCTCCATCGCGCTGGCCGCGATGCGGGTGCTGACCGACCCCGCCGAGACGGGGGCGGTGACGATCGCGCTGCCCGAGGACGTGCAGGCCGAGGCCCTGCAGGTGCCGGAGGCGTT
>JBQCCU010000416.1:0-2670 GCA_051961935.1 Amnibacterium sp.
GGGGGGGGTTAAGAATGGGGGGGGGGTAGGGGGGATTGTTATATTTGTGGGGGGGGTCCCGCTCCTGGTGCTGTTTTATTGTTTTCCAACCCGCCGCGGCGAGGATGCGCGGTCGAACCGACGGGGAGGGCGCCCGAGAACGGGAAAGGGGCCGGCCTCCCCAGACCGGCCCCTGTACACCCCCGAGTCGAGGAGACAACCCGAATATCTCGTCGACCCGCCCCCGGCGGTACGCCTGCTTACCCTGATCGGCGTGCCGCCCGGTCGCGTCGCCGTGGGTCGGTCGACGCTGTACCCCTATTGTGCTCGGGATCCCCGGGGCATGCAGTAGGGCATAACGGGGACATTCGGGGTACAAATCGGACCCGACCTGTCGGTATGGGACCCCCGTTCGATCTCAGCGCGGATCGCTCCAGCGCATGCCCGGCTGCAGCGGCGAGCGGAGCGCCCGCCGGTCCCGCATCCAGGCGGACGGTGCCGCGTCCTGGGGCAGCGCCTCCACCGCCGCGGCGCGCTCCACCTGCAGCTGCGCGAAGACGGCCGCGATCGCGGCGACCTCGTCCTCGGTCGCCGATCCGGCGAGGATCCGCGGGCTCTCGGGGGAGTCCGTCACAGGGGGATGTTCCCGTGCTTCTTGGGCGGCACGCTCGCCCGCTTGGTGCGGAGGGCGCGGAGCGCCTTGATCACGGTGATGCGGGTCGTGGCGGGCTCGATGACGCCGTCCAGCTCGCCGCGCTCGGCGGCGAGGAACGGGCTCGCCACGTTGTACGTGTACTCGTTGGCGAGGCGCGTGCGCACGGCGTCGACGTCCTCGCCGGCCTGCTCCGCCCGGCGGATCTCACCCCGGTAGAGGATGTTCACCGCGCCCTGACCGCCCATCACGGCGATCTCGGCGGTCGGCCACGCGTAGTTGAGGTCCGCCCCGAGCTGCTTCGAGCCCATGACGATGTAGGCGCCGCCGTACGCCTTCCGCGTGATCACGGTGACGAGCGGCACGGTCGCCTCGGCGTACGCGTAGAGCAGCTTCGCGCCGCGGCGGATGACCCCCGTCCACTCCTGGTCGGTGCCGGGCAGGTAGCCGGGCACGTCGACGAGGGTGAGGATCGGGATGGAGAACGCGTCGCAGAACCGCACGAAGCGGGCGGCCTTCTCGCCGGCGTCGATGTTCAGCGTGCCCGCCATCGAGGAGGGCTGGTTGGCCACGATGCCGATGGTGCGGCCCTCGATGCGGCCGAAGCCGACCACGATGTTCGGCGAGTACAGCGGCTGCGTCTCGAGGAACTCGCCGTCGTCGACGAGCGTCTCGATGACCTCGTGCACGTCGTACGGCTGGTTCGGGCTGTCGGGGATGAGGGTGTTCAGCCGCCGGTCGGTGTCCGTGACCTCGAGCTCGGCGGTCGACGCGTAGGTGGGCGGGTCCGTGAGGTTGTTGTCGGGGAGGTAGCCGATGAGGGTGCGGGCGTAGTCGAGCGCGTCGTCCTCGTCGTTCGCGAGGTAGTGCGCGACGCCGGAGCGCGTGTTGTGGGTGTACGCGCCGCCCAGCTCCTCCATCCCGACGTCCTCGCCGGTGACCGTCTTGATCACGTCGGGGCCGGTGACGAACATCTGGCTGGTCTTGTCGACCATGATCACGAAGTCGGTGAGGGCGGGGGAGTAGACCGCCCCGCCGGCGGCCGGCCCCATCACGATGGAGATCTGCGGGATGACGCCGGATGCGGCCGTGTTGCGGCGGAAGATCTCGCCGTACTTGCCGAGCGCGACGACGCCCTCCTGGATCCGCGCGCCGCCGGAGTCGAGGATGCCGATGATCGGCACGCCCGTCTTCAGGGCGTGCTCCATGACCTTGATGATCTTCTCGCCCGCCACCTCACCGAGGGAGCCGCCGAAGATCGTGAAGTCCTGGCTGTAGACCGCCACCTGCCGGCCGTGGATCTCGCCCATGCCGGTGACGACCGCGTCGCCGTAGGGACGCTTCGACTCCATGCCGAACGCGTGCGTGCGGTGGCGGACGAACTCGTCCAGCTCCACGAACGTGCCGTGGTCGAGCAGCTGCTCGATCCGCTCGCGGGCGGTCTTCTTGCCCTTCGCGTGCTGCTTCGCGATCGCGGCCTCGCCGCTCGCGGTCACGGCCTCGTGATAGCGATCGCGGAGGTCGGCCAGCCGGGCGGCCGTGGTCACGGGAGAGGCAGCCGATGCCTGGTCGGTGTCGGTCACGGGGGCGAGCCTAGCGCCGGGCGGCGGAGCGCTCCCCGGGACCCCGCTCGTAGGCTCGGGCCCGTGGACCTGCCCCGCACCGCCGCGCTCGCCGCCCGCCTCGAGGTGCGGGAGGAGGCCGGGTCGACGAACGCGGACCTCGCGGCCGCGGCGGGCGCCGCGCCCGCGGACTGGCCCGCCTGGTCGGTGCTCGTGACGGACACGCAGACCGCCGGTCGCGGCCGGCTCGGCCGGTCCTGGACGGCGCCGCCCGGCACGTCGCTCGCGATCTCGGTGCTGCTGCGGCCCCGCATCCCCGCCGACCGCTACGGCTGGCTGTCGCTGCTCGCCGGCACCGCCATGGCCGCCGCGCTGCGCGACGCGGGCGTGGCCGCGGCGGTGAAGTGGCCGAACGATGTGCTGATCGGCGGCCGCAAGGTGTGCGGGCTGCTCGCGGAGGCGCTCCCCGACGGCTCG
>JBQCCU010000417.1:0-3220 GCA_051961935.1 Amnibacterium sp.
AGTGGCAAGTCACCGAGACGGGGCGGCGGAGGCCGGCGGCGTCGGTCAGGCGCGCGGGCCGACCGGCGTCTGCGCGGGTTCCTCCGCCGGCACCGGCTCGGTGCGGAGGTCGTTCAGCGCCTCGGGGCTCGGGCGCCCGGGTCGGTGGTGCGGGACGCCGTGCGGGCGCCGCTGCACGGGACGCACCGGCTCGCCGCGCCGGTCCTGGCCCGGGATCGGCCGCGAGCGGCGGCCGTAGACGAGCTGCGAGGAGTCGAGCAGCCACGGCACGAGCGCGAGCGTCACCCCGTGGACGAGCATCAGCTTCTGGCGGATGCGCCGCGCCTTGTGGTTGTGCAGCAGCTGCTCCCACCAGTGGCCGACCACGTAGATCGGCTGGTACACGGTGACCACCTCGGCGCCGTGCGCGGCGCGGTGCCCCTTGATGTACTTGATGAGGGGCACGGCGATGTCGCGGTAGGGCGACGGCACGACGATGAGCGGCACGGCGATGTTCATCTGCGCCCACTCCTCCTCGAGCCGCTTCGTCGCGGCGTCGTCGATGGAGATGTGCACGGCCTCGAGCGACTCGTGGCGCGCGGCGATCGCGTAGTCGACGGCCTTCAGCACGGGCTTCTGCATCCGCCCCACGAGCACGATCGCGTGGTCGCCCTTCGCCCCGAAGGTGGTGTGCGGGTCGACCTCGATCTCCTTCTCGACGTCCCGGTAGTACCGGTTCACGCCGAGCATGAGGAACCACAGGATGGGCATGATCACGAAGACGAGCCAGGCGCCGTGCGTGAACTTCGTGATCGTGACGATCACGAGCACCAGGGCGGTGAGGGAGCCGCCGACCACGTTGGTGACGAGGCTCTGGATCACCTCAGGGCGGTTCGGTGCGCGGTTCTTCAGCAGGCGGATCCAGTGCCGCACCATCCCGGTCTGCCCGAGGGTGAACGACACGAAGACGCCGATGATGTACAGCTGGATGAGGCTCGTGACGCTCGCCCGGTAGACGAGCAGCAGCAGCGCGGCGACCAGCGACAGCAGGATCACGCCGTTGCTGTAGATGAGGCGGTCACCCCGGGTGAGCAGCGCCTTCGGCGCGTAGCCGTCCCTGGCGAGCACGCTGCCGAGCAGCGGGAAGCCGTTGAACGCCGTGTTCGCGGCGAGCAGCAGCACGACCGCGGTCGCCCCCTGGATGACGTAGAACGGGATCGACGTGCCGCCGAACACCGCGGCCGCGACCTGCGCCATCAGGCTCGGCTGCGGGGCGGTCGCGCACTGCGTCCAGCCGCGCAGGTCGCAGGGGTTCTCCACGTAGTGGACGCGCGAGATGAGCGCGACGGCGACGAGGCCGACGAACAGCACGATCGCCACGGAGCCCATGGCCACGAGGGTCTTCTGCGCGTTCTTGATCTTCGGCCGGCGGAAGGCGGGCACACCGTTCGCGATGGCCTCGACGCCGGTGAGGGCGGAGCAGCCGCTCGAGAACGCCCGGAGGAGCAGCAGCACGAGCCCGGCCTGCGCCACCTGGTCGCCGTGCACGGTGTACTGCGCGCTCGCGGCCACGGGGGCGAGCCCGAGCGCCGTGCGGAGAAGGCCGGTCACTATCATCAGGAAGACGCTCGCGATGAACACGTAGGTGGGCAGCGCGAACGCCTTGCTCGACTCCCTGACCCCCCGGAGGTTCACGGCGCAGAGCACGACCACGATCGCGAGCGCCATCTCGACGCGGATCCCCGCCAGCTGCGGGACCGCCGAGATGATGTTGTCGACCCCGGAGGCGACCGACACCGACACGGTGAGGATGTAGTCGACGAGCAGGGCGGAGGCCACGACGAGGCCCGCCTTCTCGCCGAGGTTCTTCTGCGCGACCTCGTAGTCGCCGCCGCCCGACGGGTAGGCCTTGATGAGCCGGCGGTAGGAGAGCACCACCACCACGAGCAGCAGCACGACCACCGCGGCGACCCACGGCGTGAAGGAGAGGAACGACAGGCCGCCCAGGGTGAGGATCAGCATCATCTCCTGGGGCGCGTACGCCACGGAGGAGAAGCAGTCGCTCGCAAAGATGGGGAGGGCGAGCAGCTTGGGCAGCAGCTGGTCCTCGAGCTTGTCGCTCGGGAGCTTCTCCCCGAGGATCAGGCGTTTGACCGAGCGGCCCTCGTCCTCCGGCGCCGAAGTCACGGGGGGAGAGCGTACTCAGGGGCAAAAACGTGTCAAGGCGGCCCCGGGCTCGCGCACCGCCCCGTCACCGCGGGCCCGCATAATCCACGGGTGCACCTGTTCGCGGCCTTCAGCCTGCGCAACCGCGCCCTCATCGCGCTCGTCACCATCGTCGCCGCGTTCTTCGGCGCGATCGCGGCCGGGGCGCTGAAGCAGGAGCTCGTCCCGTCGGTGCAGCTGCCGCAGCTCGCGATCGTCTCGACCTACACGGGAGCATCGCCCGCGGTCGTCAGCGAGCGCGTCAGCCGGCCGATCGAGCAGGCGGTGCGCGGCATCGAGGGGCTGGACTCGACGTCGTCGACGTCCACCACCGGGTCCTCGACGGTCACCGCGGACTTCACGTACGGCACGAACCTCGACCAGGCCGAGCAGAAGATCGGGTCGGCGATCAACCGCATCCGCTCCGCCCTCCCCGACGGGGTGGACCCCCAGGTGATCTCCGGCAGCCTCGCCGACCTGCCGGTGCTCGCCATCGCGGTCAGCGGCCGGACGTCGACCGACGCGCTCGCCTCCGCCGCGACCGCCTCCGTCGTGCCCGAGCTCGAGAAGGTGGTGGGGGTGCGCGCGGCGACCCTGAGCGGGGCGCCGGGCGACCGCATCACCGTGACGCCGAAGGCGGCGCTCGCGGACCACCACCTGACCCCCGACGTGATCGAGAGCACGCTGAAGGCGTCGGGCGTGCTCGTGCCCGCCGGCACCGTCGAGCAGAACGGGGCCACCCGGTCGATCCAGGTGGGCACGGAGCTCGGCTCCACCGCCGACATCGCCGCCCTCCCGCACACGGGCGTGACGGCCGCGCAGTACAACGGGCCGCTCAGCACCTCGACGCACATCCCGACGATCGGGGACGTCGCGAGCGTCGTGCGGAACCACGACCCCGTGACCACCGTCTCGCTCGTGAACGGGCGGCCGGCGCTCACCATCGCCGCGACGAAGCTCCCCGCCGCGAACACCGTCGAGGTGTCGCGGGTGGTGCGGGCCGAGCTGCCGAAGCTGAAGGGCGCGCTCGGCCCCG
>JBQCCU010000418.1:0-5269 GCA_051961935.1 Amnibacterium sp.
GAGGCGGTCGTCGACGTCGTGAAGTTCTGGCTCGACATGGGGGTCGACGGCCTCCGCCTCGACGCCATTCCCTACCTCTACGAGAGCGACGAGGGCAACGGTGAGGGCGAGCCGAAGACCCACGACTTCATCAAGGAGCTCCGCGAGACGGTCGACCGGGAGTACCCGGGCCGCATCCTGCTCGCCGAGGCGAACCAGTGGCCGCGCGAGGTGGCGGCCTTCTTCGGCAGCGAGGAGGAGCCGGAGTGCCACATGGCCTTCGACTTCCCGGTGATGCCGCGGATCTTCTACTCGCTGCGCTCGCAGACGGCGACCGAGCTCGTCAGCATCCTCTCCGAGACGACGGACATCCCGAGCGCGGCGACCTGGGGGGTGTTCCTTCGCAACCACGACGAGCTCACCCTCGAGATGGTCGACGAGGAGTACCGGCAGGCGATGTACGGCTGGTACGCCTACGACCCGCGGATGCGCTCGAACATCGGCATCCGGCGGCGCCTCGCGCCCCTGCTCGACAACTCGCGGGCGGAGCTCGAGCTCGCGCACGCCCTGCTGTTCTCGCTGCCCGGCAGCCCGTTCCTCTACTACGGGGACGAGATCGGGATGGGCGACAACATCTGGCTGAACGACCGCGACTCCTCGCGCACGCCGATGCAGTGGACGCCGGACCGCAACGCGGGCTTCTCCACCGCCGACCCCGGCAAGCTGTACCTGCCCGTCGTCCAGTCGCTCGTCTACCACTACACGCTCGTGAACGTGGAGTCGCAGCTCGCGCAGTCCCGGTCGCTGCTGCATTGGATCCGCAACGTGATCCACACCCGCAAGGCGCACCCGGTCTTCGGCTTCGGCGATCTCGCGGTGCTGCCGACCGACCACGACTCGGCGCTCGCGTTCCTCCGGTCGTACGCCGGCTCCGGGGCGTCCATGGGGCTCGGCGACCCGGCGGAGCAGGTGCTCTGCGTGTTCAGCTTCGCGCAGAACCCGATCGCGTTCACCGTGACCGCGCCAGAGCTCGCGGGCGCCCAGCTCACCGACCTGTTCGGGGGCGCCCGGTTCCCGAGCTTCGACGAGGAGGGCAGGGTGACGATCACCCTCGGCACCCAGACCTTCTTCTGGCTGAAGGTCACGCGGCCGCAGGAGCCCGCGCCGGTGACGACGGCGATCCCGGTGCTGCCGCAGCCGACGCCCTCGATCTGACCCGGACTCGCCGCCCGCGCGCCCGCCGGGCGCTGTCCGAGGCCGCTCCTACCATCGCGGCATGACGGATCTGGGGGTCGAGATCGAGGTCGTGACCAGCCTGCCTCTCGGGGCGGCGGAGGTCGCGGCGCAGGCGCACTGGTCGCGGGCGCTCGGGGTGTTCGACCTCGAGACCACGGGCGTGGACACGGCGACGGCGCGCATCGTCACCGCGCACGTCGGCGTGATCGACGAGACCGGCGCGGTCGTGGAGCGCAAGGACTGGATCGTCGATCCGGGCATCGCGATCCCCGAGGGCGCGTCGCGCGTGCACGGCATCAGCACGGAGCGGGCGCGCCGGTTCGGCCGCAGCCCCTACGAGGTCGTCCCCGAGATCCTCGCCGCGATCCGCAGCGTCTTCGAGCGCGGGTTCCCGCTCGTCGTCTACAACGCCCCGTACGACCTCACGCTGCTCGCCGCCGAGGCGGCCCGGGTCGGCGTGCCGCCGCTCGAGCTGCCCGCCCCCATCGTGGATCCGCTGGTGCTCGACAAGGCCGTCGACCGGTACCGCAAGGGCAAGCGCACGCTCGAGGCGGCCGCGGCCGCGTACGGGGTGCCGCTCGTCGGCGCCCACGACGCCGGCGCCGACGCGATCGCCGCGGGGCGCCTGGCGCAGGCCATCGCCGCCCGGTTCGCCGAGGACCTCGACCTGCCCGCGGCCGAGCTGCACGCTCGGCAGGTCGCGTGGTGCCGGGAGCAGGCCGCCCGCTTCGAGGAGTACATGCAGCGCACCCACGACCCGGCGTTCACCGCGCCGGGCGCGTGGCCCTGCCGCTAGCTGCGCCTCACCCGAGGTGGGCGGCACGCGCCCACACCGCCGTCATGAGGGCCGTCCGGCCGGTGCAGACCCGGATCGGGGCGCCCTGCTCCTCGCTGTGCACGTCGAGGCCGCTGTCGAGGTGCCCGACGGTGCGGCACGCCCGGAAGTCGGCCTCGAGCCACGACATCCGGCGGCCGACGGCGACGACCACCGCCGTGGCCGCGGGCGGCGCCGAAAGCTCCTGCATCCCGTTGTGGCCGCTGTAGACGCGGGCGGCGAGGGCGGGAGCGAACCGTTCGATCGCGCCGGCCTCCCCGTAGTTCGAGGCGAGCACGATCGTGGCCGGCCCGTGGGCGGCCGCCACCCGGTCGACCTCGGCCGCGTAGCGCGGCCAGCCCACCTGGTCCCTGGCGACCTTGTCCCAGGCGGGGATCGGCGTCCGCCCGAGCACCGGCAGCGGCACCACCGGCAGGGAGACGACCGCGGACGCGACCGCGTTCACCGCGACCGCCGCGACCACCCAGCGCCGCCTGGTGCGCGTCGCGGCCCACTCGCTCACCGGGATGCAGCCGACCGCGAAGACCGCGGCGAGCACCCCGTAGCAGTAGTAGAACTGCGAGCCCATCACGATGACGAGCGCGACGACCGCCGCGAACGTGGCGGCCAGCAGCCGGAGCCGCCGCCACTCGGGCCGCTGGGCGATGCCGACGAGGCCCGCGATCCAGAAGGGGACGAGGGTCGGCCCGAGCAGCACGCCCAGGAACGGGACGATGAAGGGGCGCACCAGGGCGCCGTTCGCCGAGGAGAGCGCCGAGCCCATGGCGAGCTGCGGGTAGCCGGACACCGCCTGGTAGAGGAGGTTCGGCGCGCCGACCACCGCCGCGAGCACGGCGCCACCGATCGCCCACACCCAGGTGCGGAGCGGCGCGCGCACGGCGGCGAGGCCCACCGCAAGGCCGGCGAGCAGCACGAGCACGAGCAGCTTGTTGTAGAGGCTCACGCCGGCCACGAGGCCCGCGGCCAGCCACCAGGCCGGCCGGTCCCGCAGCACCCCGCGGAGCGCGAGCAGCAGCACGAGCGGCCAGACGAGCAGGTCGAACGACGCGGTGAGCATCACGTGGCCGAGCTGCAGCGTGAAGTCGGCGAAGCCGTACGCCCAGGCGCAGAGCGCCTGCGCGCGCCGGTCGCCGCCGACCTCGGCGGTGATGGTGGCCACCACGACGACGGAGGCGGCCGCGGCGAGCGCCGCGGGGACGCGGATCGCCCAGACGGTGTCGAGCAGCAGCGAGATGCCGTGGACGAGCAGCGGCGTCAGCGGGGGCTGGTCGATGTAGCCCCAGGCGGGCGGCAGCAGCCGGAAGTAGAGCTCGTCCCGGTGGTAGCCGTAGGCGGGCGCGAGCGCGAGCAGCACGACGAGCAGCGCCGCCGCCGCGAGCAGGACCGGCCCGTGCGCCAGCGGCGCGCGGGCCGGGGAGCCTGCGGGGACCGGCCGGGCCGCCGGCGCCGACTCGGGCGCCGCGGTCAGCTCGACCGGACCGGTTCCGACCCCGGTCAGCGACCGAAGTTCTTGAAGCGCTGGTTGAACTTCTCGACGCGGCCGGCCGAGTCGAGGATGCGCTGCTTGCCCGTGTAGAAGGGGTGCGAGGCGGAGGAGATCTCGACGTCGATCACCGGGTAGGTGTTGCCGTCCTCCCACTCGATCGTCTTGCCGGAGCCCACGGTCGACCGCGTGAGGAACGTCTCCCCGGACGCGAGGTCGCGGAAGACGACGGGACGGTACTCGGGGTGGATGCCGGACTTCATGCTGATCCTTCGATGAGGCGAGACGGTGGCCGGATCAGGCGGTGACCCGGGCGGCGGCCGCGCTCCGCGGCCGACCGTCGATCTTACCAGGCGGGATCAGTCGCCGAGATGCGCCCTGGCCGCGTACCGGCCGTCCCGCTCCGTGATCTCGACCGGGATGCCGAACGTCTCGCCGATCCGCTCGGAGGTGATCGTCTCGGCGAGCGGGCCGGCTGCCACGACGCGGCCCTCGCGGAGCAGGAGCGCGTGGGTGAAGCCGACCGGGATCTCCTCCACGTGGTGCGTCACCATCACCATGCCGGGGGCCGCCGGTGCGCTCGCGTAGCCGCCGAGCAGGTGCAGCAGCTCCTCGCGGGCGCCGAGGTCGAGGCTCGCCGCCGGCTCGTCGAGCAGCAGCAGTTCCGGGTCGGTCATCACCGCGCGGGCGATCTGCACCCGCTTCTGCTCGCCGTCGGAGAGGTCCCCGAAGCGCCGGTCGGCGAGGTGGTCGAGTCGCCACTCGGCGAGCACCCGCTGCGCGCGGCGCACGTCGATGTCCTCGTACTGCTCGCTCCATCGGCCGGTCACGCTGTAGGCGGCGGTGAGCACCACGTCGAGCACCGTCTCGGACGCCGGGATGCGCTTCGCCATCGCGGTGGAGGCGAAGCCGATCCGCGGACGCAGCTCGAACACGTCGGTGCGGCCGAGCCGGGAGTCGAGCACCTCGACCGTGCCCCGCGTCGGATGCATCTGGGCGGCGGCCAGCTGCAGCAGCGTGGTCTTGCCCGCGCCGTTCGGGCCGAGGATCACCCAGCGGTCGGCGCTGTCGACGCTCCAGGAGACGTCGTCGAGGATGGTGGTGGCGCCGCGGGTGAGGGAGACGTCGGTCAGCTGCAACACCACAGGCATGGCCTCAACCCTACCGATCCGCGCCGGGGCGATCCTCGACCGGCGGGGCCGCCGCCGGTCGGTCAGGCGCCGAGCAGCCCCTCGTAGATCCGGACCGTCTGGGCGCCGATCGCGTCCCAGTCGAAGACGGCCTCCGCGCGGGCGCGGCCGGCCTCGCCGTACCGGGCGGCGCGCTCGCGGTCGGTCACGACCTCGGTGAGGGCGGCGGCGAGGTCCGCGACGAAGCGCTCGGGATCGAGCGGCGTCCCCGTGCCGTCCGTGGCCTGGTCGATCGGCACGAGCCGTCCCGTCTCGCCGTCGACGATCACCTCGGGGATGCCGCCGGTCGCCGTGCCGACCACGGCGGTGCCGCACGCCATCGCCTCGAGGTTCACGATCCCGAGCGGCTCGTACACCGAGGGGCAGACGAACACGTCGGCGGAGGTGAGCAGCGCGGTGAGCTCTACGCGCGGCAGGATGCGCTCGATCCAGACGACGCCGCTGCGCTCCTCCTGCAGATCCCGCACGAGGCCGGACACCTCCGCCATGATCTCCGGCGTGTCCGGCGCGCCGGCGCAGAGCACGAGCTGCACGTTCGCGGGCAGC
>JBQCCU010000419.1:0-5165 GCA_051961935.1 Amnibacterium sp.
GCAGGTGGCACCCCGTCGCCGCTCCGGTCATCCCGACCGATGCGATGTTCTGCCCCGCCGACACGTGCTGCCCGACGTGCACGAACGTGCCCCCCGGTCGGATGTGCGCGTAGCCGGTGGAGATGCCGCCGCCGTTGTCGATCTCGATGAAGTTCCCGTAGGTGCCGAGCCAACCCGCGTAGATCACGGTGCCGTCGTGCGCGGCGTAGATCGAGCTGCCGCACCCGGCGCCGATGTCGGTGCCGTGAGGTAAGGGGTTCGCACCCGCCGGCCGGTCGGGCCGGTAGCCGAAGCCGTCCGTGATCGGGCCGTACGCGGGGAGGGCCCAGCCGGACGAGTTCACGGCACCCGCGGCGCCCCCGCCGCCCGATGCGGCCGCGGCGGCCGCCGCCGCAGCGGCGGCCCGCGCCCGGACGCCCGCCTGGTAGCCGGCGAGCTCGCTGTCCGACTTCGCCTGCAGCGCCTTCAGCTGCGCGGTGAGCGTCGCCTGGATGCCCTGCTCCTTCTGGAGCTCGGCGTTCGCCTCCTGGTTGGCCTGCACGGCGGCCGCCAGCGCGGACGCCGCCTTCTGCTTGAGGCCCAGCAGCACCTGGGTCGCGGAGTTCTGCTGCGCCTGCGTCGAATCGGCGGTCCGCTGCGCCCGCTGGGCGGCGGCCGCGATCGCGCCGTTCGACTGCGTGAGCTTGCTGAGCCGCCCGAGCTTCGTGAGGAACTGCTCCGCGCCCGTGGCGGAGGACCCGGCGGAGAAGAACAGGGAGGTCTCGAGGTCGGCGCCACCGGTGCGACTCAGCTGCGCGGCGAGGAGACCCGCACGCTGCGTCGCGGCCTTCGCCTTCTTCCGGTCCGCGGCGACCTCGGCCTTCAACGTGTTCAACCGGTCGTTCGCGGTGTCGACCTGGTCCCGAGCGACCTGGTACTCGGCGCCTCGCTGCTCCGCGACCTTCTCGGTCCGCGCCACGACGGCCTGGCTCTCCGCCAGCAGCCCCTGGATGCGCTTGACCTCGGCGGCCTTCGCGGCGGCGCTGTGCCGGGCGTTCTGCACGTCGCCCCAGCTGGGGTAGCTCGTCGCGTGCGCGGGGAGCGCGACGCCCGCCACGGCGGCGGTCGTGAGCACGACGGAGAGCGCGAGCACGCGAGTCCTCACCCGCATCCGCATGTCGAACCCCCATCCGACCCGCGCAGCCCTGCCACCCGGGAATGCCGGCGCCAGGCTAACCCGGGGCATGCGCGAACCCGTGTACCCAGTGCTGGGGCGGCGCGCCGCGCCAGGGAGAGGGACGCGGTTGGGAAACGGCGGAACGCCCCGTACACTGGTCCGTCGGTGAGCCCGGACACGGGAGGCCCGGCCCCATCGTTTAGCGGCCTAGGACGTCGCCCTTTCACGGCGATAACACGGGTTCGAATCCCGTTGGGGTCACAGCCGCGAACCTGGTTCACCGAAGCAAGTTGTTTGGCCCTGTAGCGCAGTTGGTTAGCGTGCCGCCCTGTCACGGCGGAGGTCGCGGGTTCAAGTCCCGTCAGGGTCGCGAGGCGGATCGCGAGTCGATCCGCTTTCGGCTCTGTAGCTCAGTTGGTAGAGCGTTCGACTGAAAATCGAAAGGTCACCGGATCGACGCCGGTCGGAGCCACCACCGAAACTCGTGCTCGCCCCAGGATCTTCATTCGATCATCGACCGAGGGCCCGGACGGCCGAGTCGTCGTCGGTGTCGCGCGACAGCCTCCCCGCTTCCTCTGGAGGCGGCGCAGCGCAGTCTCGAGCGCCCCGGCACCGTCTGACCCGCTGCGCCCTCGTCGGCGTGCCGCAGCGGAGGCCCGGCGACCAGCTCCGGATGAAGACGGCGACCACGTACCCCGCCCGGTCCTCCGTTCCGAGGACGACCAGGGGGGGAGTGCCCTCGCGCCGCGCCAGCACCAGCGCCCTGCCCACCCGTCCAGCGCGAGGCCTTCCTCGCAGCGCGTCGGTAGGCTCGGAACGTGGATGCACCCGTTCAGGGAGCGACCCTCGGCTCGGGCGCGGCTGCCGCGCTCACGGCTCTGCCGGAAGCCTGCCTCGTCACCGATGCGAGCCAGGCGATCATCACCGCGAACGCCGCCTTCACCGATATCACCGGCTATACCGCCGAGGAGGTGATCGGCAGGAACTGCCGGTTCCTGCAAGGCCCCGACACCAACAGCGGCACGGTGCAGGCGATGCGCAGGGCACTCCTCTCAGGACAGCCGTTCTCCGGATCGCTGATCAACTATCGGAAGAACGGCGAGCCGTTCTGGAACGAGGTGTCCATCGCCCCGCTCGCCGACGACGACGGCACGTTCACCGGGTTCATCAGCGTCCAGCGGGACGTGACCGGACAAGCCGAGGCGAAGGCCCGCAACCGTCAGCTCCTCGTGGAGGCGGAGGCGCAACGCGAAACGCTGAGCGAGCTGCTCACCGTGACGCGAGCCTTGGCCGGTCACACCAGCATCGGTTCGGTCCTCGCGGCAGTCGCTCACGCGATCGTGCGCCTGTCCAAGTCCGATCGATCCGGGATCGCGTTGTGGGACGGTGAGACGTCCCGCCTCTCGATGGTCGAGGTCGCCGGCTGGGAGGGGCGGCTGGAGGACAAGATCCGTGCCTTCACGCTCTCGCCGAACGACAGCCCCGAGCTCGCCGACGTCGTCGCGCTTCGCGAGCCGATCCTCGTGAGCAGGGCCGGATCGTCGGAGTGGGGGCACGCGGTCCTCGACGAGTTCGAACTGGACTCCTTCGCCGCCGTCCCCGTCGAGATCGGGGATGCCCTCGCGGGCCTGCTGGTCGCGCAATGGGCGACGAAGCCCGGCCCCACCCGCCTCGACTCGGATCTTCACGCCCGCCTCGCCGGCCTGGCCGGAGTCACGGCCACCGCGATCCAGAACGCTCGGCTGCTCGACCAGGTGCGCTGGAGCGCGGACCACGACTCCCTGACCGGCCTCGCCAACCGCGGCCTCTTCGAGACCCGACTGACGGCAGCGCTCCAAGGGACGCACACCGACTCCGGTCTGGCCGTCGTGTTCTGCGACCTGGACGGCTTCAAACGCACCAATGACCGCTACGGCCACGCCGTCGGAGACCAGGTCCTGCAGGAGGTCGCCGCCCGCTTGAGGGCGGTCCTGCGCAGCGATGACCTCGTTGCCCGCATCGGCGGCGACGAGTTCGTCATCCTCCTGACCCCCGTCCACGACGAAGCCGAGGTCGGCGGAGTCCTCCGGCGCCTGGTTCAGGCGCTCGAGGACACGATCCCGGCAGGCGCGGCGAACATCCAGGCCCGTCTGTCCGCCGGTGTCGCCGTCCACCGGCCCGGGGACACCCCCACAACCGCCGCCGCCCTGATCCAGGCCGCCGACGCCGACATGTACCGGCGCAAGAGCGGGCTCAAGCTGCCGGACCGGGACGCCCCCACCCTGGACCCGCTGCGACTCGAGGCGGATCTCGCCGCTGCTGTGCAACGCGGCCAGATCCGCGCCCACTACCAGCCCCAGTACGACCTCATGACGGGCGAGCTCGTCGCCGTGGAGGCGCTGGCCCGCTGGGCCCACCCGACGCTCGGCGTGCTGACCCCTGACCGCTTCATCTCACTGGCGGAGACGACCGGACTCATCCACGACATCGGCCGAACCATGCTGGAGACCGCGTGCCGCGCCGCCGTCGAGCTGCGACAGCAGCATCCGCGGCTCACGATGTCGGTGAACGTCTCCCGACGCGAGCTCAACTCCGTCGCCTACGCCGACGACCTGCACGACGTCCTGCGCCGTTGCGGGCTCCCCCCGGCCGCGCTCACCCTCGAGATCACCGAATCGCACCTCGCGGCCGACCCCGCCCTTCTGCGGAAGCACGCGCACGCGCTCCGCGCCTTCGGCGTCAACATCGCGCTGGACGACTTCGGCACCGGCTACACGGCGATCCCGCAGCTGCAGACGATTCCCCTCACCGAGTTGAAGATCGACCGCTCCTTCGTCCAGCACCCTCCGACCCCGGGCGCGGACGTCGTCGCCGGCATCATCGCGCTCGCGCACGAGCTCCATCTCAACGTCGTGGCGGAGGGCGTCGAATCGCTCGCCCAGCTCGCTCACCTGCGCGCGATCGGCTGCGACCGGGCGCAGGGCTATGCCCTCGGCCCCGCCCTGCCGGCTGAGGAGCTCAGCCGGTTGGCTCCGCGCCTGCGCTGACGGGCCGCTCGGCCGCAGCCCAGCGGTCCCGCCCGCCCCGGGGTCTCGACACGCTGCGCCCCGCGAGGATCGCCCCGGCTCATCGGCGTGGCGACGCGGTGGCTCATCCTCCGCTTATACCTTCCCCCCAGGCGAAGGCCCGTCCCGGCGCGTATCCGCAGGGTGAGGACTCGCCGGCAGTGATTTCCCGAACCGGCAAAACCAGCGCGAGCTGGCGACGCAAAGCCACGGGACCCTCGAGGTCAGCCGGGCTACCGAACGAAAGAACCGAGCCGTGCCCGTCCGTCCCGCCTGCCTGCTCCCCGCGCAGCACGATCCCGTCCTCGCACGTCGACCGGCCGCCCCCACCCCCGCCGATGCTCCCGCCGCTGTCACCGGCGCGCGTTGTGACGGCCTCCCGCTGTTCGCGAGCGCCCGATGACGGACGTGACGGACACCCTGCGTCGCGGCTGGGTGTCCCTGCTGTACACGCCGATCGAGGAAGCGGTGCGTCCCCCGGACGCCACGAGCGTCCACGCGGCCGGGCCCTTCCCGTACCGGCTGCTGCTGATCGGTGGGGGCGCGGCTGTGGGGCTGGGCGTCTCCAGACACGACCGGGCGCTGCCGGGGCACCTGGCGAGGCATCTCGCATCGATCACGGGGCGAGGCGTGGACCTGAACCTGGCCGTCCGTCTCGGCATGACGGTCGCCGACGCGCGGAACGAGATCGATCGGTGGGATCTCGCGGGCTACGACGCGATCGTGCTGACCCTCGCCACCGCCGACGCACTCGCCTCCCTCCCTCTGAACGTCTGGCGCCACCGGCTCGAGCTGCTCCTGGCGGAACTCCTGGACAAGACGTCCGCTGACGCGAGGATCCTCGCCATCGGCGCCCACGAATCCTCGTGGTCGCCCTATCTGCATCCGCGGGTCACCCGTGCAGCGGCGCAACGGTTGAGCGACTTCAACCGGATCTGCCGAGAGCTGTGCTGGTCCGCGCCGAG
>JBQCCU010000420.1:0-5529 GCA_051961935.1 Amnibacterium sp.
AACATCGGCGTGCCGGTGCTCGACGCGATCCGCGACCCGGCCGGCTACGACGTGCTCGTCGTCGAGCTCTCGAGCTACCAGCTGCACTGGATGGAGCAGGTCACGCCGGTGGCGAGCGCCTGCCTGAACGTCGCCGACGACCACCTCGACTGGCACGGCTCCTTCGACGCCTACGCGGCGGCGAAGGGCCGGGTCTACGAGCGCACCGAGATCGCCTGCGTCTACAACCTCGCCGACCCGACGACGGAGCGCCTCGTGCGCGAGGCGGACGTCGCGGAGGGCTGCCGCGCCATCGGCTTCACCCTCGGCGTGCCGGCCGTCTCCGACCTCGGCGTCGTCGAGGGCGTGCTCGTCGACCGCGCCTTCCTCGAGCAGCGCCGCACGTCCGCGCTCGAGCTGACGACGGTGGAGGAGCTCACCGAGCGGGGCCTGGGCGCCCCGCACGTGGTCGAGGACGTGCTCGCGGCGGCCGCCCTCGCCCGCGCGGTCGGGGTGGCGCCGCGCGTCATCCGCGACTCGCTGCGCTCCTTCCGGCTTGATCCGCACCGCATCGAACCGGTCGGCGAGATCGACGGCGTCGTCTTCGTCGACGACTCCAAGGCGACGAACCCGCACGCGGCCGCCGCCTCGCTCGGCGCGTTCGAGCACGTCGTCTGGATCGCGGGCGGGCTCACGAAGGGGGTCGACGTCGCCCCGCTGGTCGCCGCCGCGGCCGACCGGCTCTCCGGCGTCGTGCTCGTCGGGGTGGACCGCTCCGCCTTCGTCGCGGCCCACGAGCGACACGCGCCGGGCGTCCCGGTGACCGAGGTGACCGCGGGGGAGACTGGCGACGTGATGGCCGAGGCCGTCCGCGCGGCGCTGGAGCTCGCGTCGCCCGGCGACGTCGTCCTGCTCGCACCCGCCGCCGCGTCGATGGACCAGTTCACCGACTACGGCGACCGGGGCAGGCGGTTCGCGGAGGCGGTGCGCGCGGCCGCGTCGTAGGAGCAGTGGGGAGCGGATGGAGACCGACAGCGCGATCGGCCGGGCCACGGCGCCGGTGGTGCCCCTCTTCCGGCGGTCGCGGATGCGGTCCTTCCGCGTCGCCCTGCCGCCGCTGCCCGAGGTCGGCACCGGGAACTACTACGCGCTCGGCGCAGTCACCCTGTTCCTCGCCGTGTTCGGGCTCGTCATGGTGCTGTCGGCCTCGTCCGTCGAGCAGGGCCAGGACCTCGGCAACCCGTACGCGGACTTCGGCAAGCAGGCGATGGCGGAGGGGCTCGGCGTCGCCGCCATGCTCCTCGTCTCCCGGCTGAAGCCGCGCATCCTGCTCGCCTCGGCGCCGTGGGTGTTCGCCGGCGCCCTCGGGCTGCAGCTGCTCACCGTCCTCACCCCCCTCGGCACGTCGGTGAACGGCAACCGGAACTGGATCCGCATCGCGGGCACGAGCGTGCAGCCGTCCGAGTTCGTGAAGCTCGGGCTGGTGCTCGTGCTCGCCGCGTTCTTCGCGCGGCGCAGGGCCGAGCGGCTCGGCGTCCGCGGGCTCCTGCCGGTGCTGCTCCCGTCGGCCCTCGCGATCGCCTCGGTGCTCGCCGGCAAGGACCTCGGCACCTCGCTGATCATCGGCGGGATCGTCGTGGCCGGCCTCTTCTTCGCCGGGGTGCGGCTGCCCGTGCTGGGGCTGTTCGGCGTCAGCGCGGTGGCCGTGTTCGGCGTCATGGCGCTCACCCGCGGCTCCCGCGTCGACCGGCTCGCGGCCTGGTCGGGGGGCTGCGGGAACGACCTGCTCGGCACCTGCTGGCAGTCGCAGCAGGCCACCTGGGCCCTCGCGAACGGCGGCCTGTTCGGCGTCGGCATCGGCAACTCCGTCTCGAAGTGGTTCTGGCTGCCCGAGGCCGACAACGACTTCATCCTCGCGATCATCGGCGAGGAGACCGGGCTCGTGGGGCTCGTCGTGCTGCTCGCGCTGTTCGTCGCCCTCACCGTCGTCGCGCTGCGGATCTACAGCGGCACGACCGACCGGTTCACCCGGGCGGCGACCGGGATGGTGGTCGCCTGGCTCGTCGGGCAGGCCTTCGCGAACATCGCCGTCGTGCTCGGGCTCGCTCCCGTCTTCGGTGTGCCGCTGCCGTTCATCTCCTCGGGAGGCTCCTCGATGATCGCGAACCTGCTCGCCGTCGGGTGCGTGATGGCCCTCGCGAACCAGCGGGCCGACGCGGCGACGGCCGCCGAGCCGGTCCTGGAGCCGGCCCGGCCGCTGCCGGTCCCGGAGCACCCGTCGATGGGCCGGCGCCCGTGAGCCGCTGGCTGCTCGCCGGCGGGGGCACCGCAGGGCACGTGAACCCCCTGCTCGCGGTCGCGGACGAGCTGACCGCGACCGGCGACGAGGTCCTCGTGCTCGGCACCGCGGAGGGGCTCGAGGCGCGCCTCGTCCCGCAGCGCGGCTACGAGCTGCTCGTGATCCCGAAGGTCCCGTTCCCGCGTCGCCCGAACGGAGCCGCGCTGCGCTTCCCCGGCGCGTTCACCGGATCCGTCCGCACGACCCGCCGCTACCTCGAGACCCGTGCGATCGACGGGGTGATCGGCTTCGGCGGCTACGCGGCGACGCCCGCCTACCTGGCGGCGCGACGCGCGCGGATCCCGTTCGCCATCCACGAGCAGAACGCGAAGCCGGGGCTCGCGAACCGGCTCGGCGCCCGGCTCACGCCCGCGGTCGGCGTGACCTTCCCCGGCACGCCGCTCCCGCACGCCGAGGTGACCGGCATGCCCCTGCGCCGGGAGATCGCGGACCTCGACCGGGCCGCGCGCCGCGACGAGGCGCGCGCCGTCCTCGGGCTCGACCCCGAGCGCCCGGTGCTGCTCGTGACCGGCGGCTCCCTCGGCGCCGAGCGGCTGAACCGCACCGCGGTCGCGAGCGCGCAGGCCGTGCTGGCCGCGGGGTGGCAGGTGCTGCACCTCGCCGGCGAGCGGACCGACGTCGCCGACCCGCGGCTGCCCGGCTACCGGATGCTGCCCTACGCCGACCGGATGGACCTCGTGCTCTCGGCGGCCGACCTCGCCGTGTCCCGGGCCGGCGCCTCCACCGTGAGCGAGCTGTCGGCCCTCGGCCTGCCCGCCGTCTACGTGCCGTACGCCGTCGGGAACGGGGAGCAGCGGTTCAACGCCGCGGCGCTCGTCGCCGCCGGTGGGGCGCTGCTCGTGCCCGACGCCGACTTCACCCCGGAGACCTTCGCCCGCGTCGTGCTGCCGCTGCTCGGCGATCCGGCACGGGTGGCCGCGATGGCGGCGGCGGCCGGCGGCAGCGGCGTCCGCGACGGCGCCGAGCGGATGGCGCGCCTCGCCCGCGGCGTGCTTCCCGCGCCGCCCCGCGTAGGGTTCCGCGCATGACGATCAAGCCGGACCTCACGGTGCCGATCCCGGATCGGCTCGACCGCGTGCACTTCGTCGGCGTCGGCGGCTCCGGCATGAACGGCATCGCGCGGCTGTTCCTCGCCCGCGGCGCCACGGTCAGCGGGTCCGACCGCACGCGGAACGCGTACACCGACGCCCTCCGCGACGCCGGGGCGGCGATCTCGATCGGGCACGACGCCGGCAACGTCGGCGACGTCGACGCCATCGTGGTCACGAGCGCCCTCTGGCCGGACAACCCCGAGCTGCTCGAGGCGCGCCGGCGCGGCGTGCCCGTGCTGCACCGCTCCCACGCGCTGAAGGCGCTCATCGGGCGGGACCGCCTCGTGGCGGTCGCGGGCGCCCACGGCAAGACGACGACGACCGGCATGATCGCCGTCGCGCTCGACGCGCTCGGCGCGGACCCGAGCTTCGTCGACGGCGGCACCATCAAGGACTTCGGCACCTCGTCGCGACTCGGGGGCGGCGACCTCTTCGTCGTGGAGGCCGACGAGTCGGACGGCTCGTTCCTGCTCTACGACACCGCGATCGCCCTCGTGCTGAACGTCGACGCCGACCACCTCGACCACTACGGCACGGAGCAGGCCTTCGACGAGGCGTTCGTGCGGTTCGGCTCGCAGGCCGCCGAGCTGCTCGTGATCAACGCGGACGACGAGGGCGCACGGCGCGTGCGCGCCCGCATCACCGGGCGCCCCGTCCGGACCTACGGCGAGTCCGCCGACGCGGACGTGCGGGTCACGGCCGTGACGACCGACGGCCCCGCCGAGGGCACGATCACGGCCGACGGGGAGACCGCCCACGTGCGGCTGCGCATCCCCGGCCGGCACAACGTCGCGAACGCGGCCGGCGCGGTCGCCGTGCTGCTCGGCCTCGGCTACGGGCTCGCCGAGTCGGTGGCCGCCGTCGCGCGCTTCGGGGGGACGGGCAGGCGGTTCGACCTCCAGGACCGGGTCGGCGGCGTGAGCGTGTACGACGACTACGCCCACCTGCCCGCCGAGGTCGACGCGGCGCTCACCGCGGCCCGCACGGTCGTGGGGGAGGGGCGGATCATCGCCGTGCACCAGCCGCACCTCTACTCGCGCACCCGGGCGATGGCCGGCCGCTTCGCCGAGGTGCTGGAGCGCACCGCCGACCACACCGTCGTCCTCGACGTGGACGGCGCCCGCGAGGACCCGGTGCCCGGCGTGACGGGCGCGCTCGTCGCCGAGCGGTTCCGGGACCCCGCCCATGTGGACTACGAGCCCGACTGGCAGTCGGCGGCCGAGCGCGTGGCCGCGATCGCCCGTCCGGGCGACTTCGTGATCACGCTCGGTTGCGGTTCGGTCTACCGCATCGTGCCGCAGCTCCTCGCCGCCCTCGGCTCGCACGAGGCCCCGGCCCCCCTGCATCGGTGAAGCGCCCGACCCTGCTCGCGCCGGAGCCGGCGCGCGAGGCGCCGCAGGCGCCGTCCATGCCGCTTCCGGCATCGATCGATCGGCGGGTGGTCAGGGCGGACCGGGCGCGCCTGCGCCGCGCGGCGAGGGAGCGTCGGCGCGCCGAGGCCGCCGAGGTGCGCCGCTTCACCCGAGCCGTCCGGCGTCGGCGCATCGTCGCCCTGTCCGCCGCCCTGTTCCTGGTCGTCTCGGTGGCCACACCCGTGCTGCTGGCGGTGTCGCCGGCGTTCGCCGTCCGCACGATCACCGTGGCCGGCGGCGGAGGGGCGCTCACCGCCGAGGTGCGCCGCGCGCTCTCGCCCGAGGTCGGCGTGCCGCTCGCGCTCGTCGACGGCAAGGACGTGGCCGGCCGCATCGGCCGGGTCGCCGGTGTCGCGCGGTTCAGCGTCGCCCGCATCCCGCCCGGCACCCTGGCCGTGCGGGTCGTGCCCCGGACGCCGATCGCGCAGGTGCGCACCGGCGGCGCCTACCGGCTCGTCGACGCGGCAGGGGTCGTGCTCGGCACGTCGACCGACCGGTTCGCCGCGCGGCCGCTCGTGACCGCCGCGCCCGGCACGGCGGGGTTCGCGGCCGCCGCCGCGGTGCTGCGGTCGCTGCCCGGGACCCTCGCAGCCAGGGAGCGCGGCGTCGCGGCGCCGACCCCCGACGACGTGCCGCTCACTCTCGCAGACGTAAGGCTCGTCGTGTGGGGGAGCCACGACGACGGCGC
>JBQCCU010000421.1:0-7883 GCA_051961935.1 Amnibacterium sp.
GGCGTTGTTGACGAGCACGTCCGCGTCGAGCACGAGGTCGTCGAGGTCGGCGGGCCTCGACAGGTCGACCTGCCACGCCTCGCCGCCGATCTCCGCGGCGAGGCGGCCGGCCGCATCGCCGTCGAGGTCGGCGACGACCACGTGGGCGCCGACCGCAGCGAGGGCGCGAGCGGTGGCCGCCCCGATGCCGCTCGCCCCGCCGGTGACGACGGCGCGCTTGCCCGAGAGGTCCGTGTGCACGCTCAGACCGCCTCGAGGAGGACCGCGGAGCCCTGGCCGCCGCCGCCGCAGATGCCGGCCGCGCCGAACGATCCGCTGCCGGCCGCCGCGAGCCGGCGCGCGAGGTGGCCGACGATGCGGGCGCCGGACGCGCCGATCGGGTGCCCGAGCGCGATCGCGCCGCCGTAGGCGTTCACGATCGCGGGGTCGACGCCGAGCTCGCGGGTGGAGACCACCGCGACGGCTGCGAAGGCCTCGTTGATCTCGACGGCGGCGAGCTCCTGGGTCCCACGGCCGACCTGGCGGAGCGCGGCGAGGATCGCGTTGGAGGGCTGCGTGTGCAGCGACACGTCCGGTCCCGCGACGAGCGCGGATCCGACGATCCGCGCGATCGCGGTCAGGCCGAGCTCCGCGGCGACGGCCTCGTCGGCCAGCACGACCGCGGCGGCGCCGTCGGTGAGCTGGGACGCGTTGCCCGCGGTGATGCCGCCGCCCGTGCCGAACGCGGGCGCGAGCGTGGCGAGCGTGTCCGGGGTCGTGCCCTTCCGGAGCCCGTCGTCGGCGGCGAGCACGGTGTCGCCCTTGCGGCCCGGGATCGTGTACGGCGCGATCTCCGCCTCGAGGAAGTCAGCGCCCGCCTCGAGCCGCCGGTGCGACTCCGCCGCCCACGCGTCCTGCTCCTCGCGGGTCACGCCGTGATCGGCGTTGTGCTGCTCCGTCGACGCACCCATCGCCACGTGCTCGAACGCGTCCCGGAGGCCGTCGTGGTCCATCGTGTCGAGGAGCTCGACCGCGCCGTACCGCTGCCCGAGCCGGGAGCCCGGCCAGGCGTGCGGCGCGAGGGTCATCGACTCCATGCCGCCCGCCACCACGATGCGCGCCCGCCCCGTCTCGATCAGCATCGCGCCCTGCGCGACGGCCTCCGTGCCGGACAGGCACACGACGTTCAGCGTCGCGGCCGGCACCGTGAGCGGGATGCCCGCCCCGACCGCCGCCTGCCGCGCCGGGCCCTGGCCCGCGCCGCCCTGCAGCACCTGGCCCATCAGCACCCGGTCGACCTGGTCGCCGCCGACGCCGGCGCGCTCGAGCGCCGCGCGGATGGCGTGCGCTCCGAGGGTGGTCGCCGGGATCGTGGCGAACGCGCCCAGGTACTTCGCGAATGGGGTCCTGGCGAACCCCACGATCACCGCGCTCATCTCGGCTTCCGCCCTCCTCGGATCGTCGTCGATCCGGATCCGACCCTATGCCAGGGATGGCACGCTCGAGCCGTGCCCGACTCGCGCCCGAACCCGTTCCGGGAGCTCGGCGCGGGCGTCGCGGACCTCGGTCGCGGCTTCGCGTTCTGGGGCACCTCCCCGCGGCTGATGCTGCTCGGCGCCCTGCCCGCCGCGATCGTCGGGCTCGTGTTCCTCGCGCTGCTGGTGGGGCTCGTCGTCGCGCTGCCGGCCGTCACCGCGTGGGCCACGCCCTTCGCGGACGGCTGGGCGCCGGGCCTCCGCGACGCGGTGCGGCTCGTGCTCGACCTCATCCTGCTGCTCGTCGCCGGCGTCGTGCTCGTGCTCGTCTTCACGGCGGTGGTGCTGGCGGTCGGCGACCCGTTCTACGAGCGGATCAGCCGCGCCGTCGAGGTCCGGCTCGGGGACGCGCCGGGGGAGGTCGCGCTGCCGGTGCTCGCCGGGATGCTGCGCGCCCTGGGGGAGGGGCTCCTGCTCGCCCTCGCGGGGCTCGGGGTGGCACTGCTCGCGTTCCTCGCCGGCCTCATCCCCGTCGCCGGGCCGGCGCTCGCGATCGTGGTCGGTCTCGTGCTCGGCGGCCGGCTGCTCGTGCTCGAGCTGACCGGCGCGCCGTTCGCGGTTCGCGGCCTGCGGCTGCGCGACCGCCGCCTGGCGGCCCGTCGCAACCGGATGCGGGTGCTCGGCTTCGGGGCCGCGGCGTCCGCGCTCTTCCTCGTCCCCTTCGCGCCGGTGGTGCTGATGCCGGCCGCCGTCGCGGGCGCGACCGTCCTCGCCCGCCGCCTCCTCCCCGACGCACACTTGCCACTTTCCGACCTCAAACGGGCCGGATGAGGTCGGAAAGTGGCAAGTCCGCGCTTCGCGAGGGTCAGGCCGCGACGCTCCCTCCGCCCGCCCTGGGTGCGAGGCGCGGCAGGCCGACGAGCCCGGCCACGCCCACGGCGATCGCCGCGCCCGCGGGGACGAGGAAGCCGGCGCCCGCGCCCGCCCGGTCGATGACCGCGCCGGCCGCGGCCGCCGACAGGGCGGAGGTGAGGGTGAGGGCGGTGTTCGTCCACGCGAGCCCCTCGGTGAGCCGTGACGGCGGGACGAGCGCCTCGACCAGGTTCGAGCCGGTCGCGATGACGGGCGCGATCGCCACCCCGGCAACAAGGAACAGCACCGCGAGCAGCGGCACGGGCGGCACGAGCGCCATCGGCGCGGTGAGCACCGCGAGTGCCCCCGCGACGACGGCGAAGCGCCGCTCGAGCCGGCCGCGCCAGGCGATCGCGCCGTAGACGAGGCCGCCGAGCATGCTGCCGGTCGCCCAGAGCGCGAGCACGCCGCCGGCCGCCGCGGGGACGCCGGCCGCCTTCGTCACCGCCGCCACCGAGACCTCGGCGGCACCGAAGATGCCGCCCGCGGCGAGGAACACGGCGACGAGCACGAGCATGCCGCGCATCCGCAGCACCGGCCCGCGGGCGTGCTCCGGGTGGGCGGCGCCGCCGGTCACGGCGGGCTGGGTGTGCTCCTGCGCGGCGAGCAGCAGCGCACCGGCGACCGCGGTCCCGGCCGCGAGCAGCAGGCCGACGGCCGGATGCACGAGGGTCGCGAGCAGCGTGACCGCGATAGGCCCGGCGATGAAGACGACCTCGTCGACCACCGACTCCAGCGCGAAGGCCACCTGCAGGTCGCGGTCCGCCACGAGCGCCGCCCAGCGGGCCCGGACGAGCGAGCCGACGGACACCTGGGTGGCGCCTGCGAGCGCCGCGGCGACGAGCACCGCCGTCAGCGGCGCGTGGAGCACCGCGGTGAGCACGATCGCGAGCAGCAGCAGCGCGTGCACGGGCGCCGCGATCCGCAGCAGCCGGGCCTGCCCGATCCGGTCCGCGAGGCGCGCCACGGCGGGCGCTGCCAGGGCGGAGGCGAGCCCGAACGTGCCCGACACCGCGCCGCCCTGCGCGTAGGACCCGGTCGTGCGCTGCACGAGCAGCACGGAGCCGAGCCCGACCATCGCGATCTCCAGCCTGGCGAGCAGGCCGAGCGCGGAGAACGCGAACGCGCCGGGACGCGTCAGGATCGAGCGGTAGGGGCCCAGCACGATCCCGACGCTATCCCGGCGCGGAACGGTCGTCCTCGAGACGCGTGGCCCTAGCGCAGCGCCTCGGGGATGAGGTCGCCGTGCGCCGCGGTGAGCTCGTCGCACAGCGCCCAGATCTGCTCCGGGGTGAGGCTCGAGCTGGCGTTCGGGTCGACGAGGACGGCCTGGCGGACGAGGTCCTTGGACCCCGTGCGCATGGCCTCGATCGCGAGGCCCGCGACGTTCAGGTACGACCGGTTCAGGGCCGCGGCCTGCGGGGGCAGCGCACCCATCGGCACCGCGTGGACCCCGTCGCCGTCGATCACGTGCGGCACCTCGATCACCGCGCCCTCGGGCAGGTTGTCGATGAGCCCGCGGTTCGGCACGTTCGCGTGGATCTCGCGCCGCGTGCCGGTGACGATCGAGTGGATGACCTGCGGGGCGTACTCCGCGGCCCCCTCCTGCAGGTCGAGCGGGCGCCCCTCGGCGAGCGCCTTCTTCGCGTCCTCGAACTCGTGGACGTTCTCCTCGCTGATCCCGACGTACTGCAGGGGCTCGAGGCGGAACCGCTCGATCTGCTCCTTGGAGCGGAGGAACCAGGACAGGTACTCGCTCGAGTGCTCGCTGGTCTCGGTCGGGTAGTAGCCGATCCGCTTGTAGATCTCGACGCGCACACGGCGCTCGAGCTCCGGGTCCTCGCGGATCTTCTGCTGCAGCTGCGGGTAGAGGCTCTGCCCGTCGCGGCTCCACTCGAGCAGCCACGCCTGGTGGTTCACGCCGGCGGCGCGGAAGTGCGTGCCGTCGAGCGGCACGCCGATCAGGTCGCAGAGGCCGTTGACGGTCCAGTAGACGCTGTGGCAGAGCCCGAGGGTCGTGATCTCCGGCGCGACGACGGACGCCCACCAGACGTTCATCGCCATCGGGTTCGTGTAGTTGAGGAACAGCGCGTTCGGGCACAGCTCCTTCATGTCGGCAAGGAGCGCGGAGAGGAACGGGAAGGTCCGCAGCCCGCGGAAGACCCCGCCGACGCCGGTGGTGTCGCCGATCGTCTGCAGCAGCCCGTACTTGGCGGGGATCTCGAGGTCGCGCTTGGTGGCGGCGATGCCGCCGACCTGCACCATGTTGATCACGAAGTCGGCGCCGTCGACGGCGGCGCGGCGGTCCGCCGTGGCGGTCAGCCGGATCGAGGTGCCGAAGCGGTCCGCGACCTGCTTCGCGGTGCCCTCGGCGACCGCGAGGCGCTCCGCATCGATGTCGTGCAGGCGCAGGTCGAGGTCCCGGAGCTCGGGGAAACGGAGGAGGTCGGCGAGGAGCTGTCGGGTGAAGACCACGCTCCCCGCTCCGATGAAGGCGACGGTAGGCATGTCAGCGATCCTTGCAGTGCGACTGCGCGTTCCTGCCAGCCCCGTTGCGCCTGCGACGCGAAGTGCGCAATCCTGCTGCTCGTTTCTCGCTGCAGGAGGATCGCATGGGTCAGCCCGCCGGGCTTCGGCTGCCGCACGCCGCGTCGGCGAAACGTGCCGACCGGATGCTCGCCGTGCTGAAGTCGGTGAACAGCCGCGGCGCGGTGGGGCTCGCCGAGCTGGCGGCGGAGCTCAAGGTGTCGGCGGCGACGCTGCGCCGGGACCTCGCCGACATGGAGGACCAGGGGCTGCTCATCCGCACCCACGGCGGCGCGCGGCCGCAGGCGGTGCACGACGAGATGCCGGTGCACCTCCGCGACCTGGAGGCGCGGGAGGCGAAGCGGCGGATCGCGCTCCGGGCCGCGGAGCTGATCCCGTCCGGGCACTACGCGGTCGCCATCACCGGCGTGACGACGACGGCGGAGATCGCGAAGGCGCTGTCGCGCCGGGCGCAGCTGACGATCATCACGAACGCCCTGACGATCGCGCTCGAGCTCGCCGCCCGGCCCACCACGAAGGTGATCCTGACCGGGGGGACGGTCCGGTCGAGCTCCTTCGAGGCGGTCGGCGTGCTCGCCGAGAACACGTTCAAGGCCGTCAACGTGGGCACGGCGATCCTCGGCGTGGACGGGATCAGCGCCGGCGGCGGCGCGACGACGCACGACGAGGTGGAGGCGCGCACGAACCACGCGATGGTCGAGCACGCCCAGCGGGTGATGGTCGTCGCGGACGGCTCGAAGGTGGGCCGCGTCACGTTCGCCCAGATGGCGGACACGAGCGAGATCGACGTGCTCGTCACCGACACGACGGCGGACCGCGAGGAGCTGGAGCGGCTCCGCGCCGCCGGCGTGACGATCCACCTCGTCGAGCCGCGGCGCTGAGCGGCGTGCCCGCTACTCGAGCACGGTGACCGGGTACGCCGAGGGCGTGCCGGTGACCACCGGCTCGAGGTCCACCGTGCGGCCGTCGAGCGCCCACCGGGAGCGGCCGAGCCGTTCGATGCGCGGCAGGGCGGTGAGGAAGTCGTCGAGCGCGTCCCGCTCCTCCGGCCGCAGCCACGCGATCGGATCCGAGGTCGCGCGGAAGCCGAGGATCGTCGCCAGATCCTGCAGCAGCCGCCGCTGGGCGGGGTCGAGCAGGTTCCGCTCGCTCCGCAGGTACACCGAGTCGGGGTCGAGCTCGTACAGCGGGCGAAGCCACGTGCGGTGGACGGCCGCGAGGAGCGAGTTCCGCGCGCCGGTGCCGGACGGGTCGTCCTGCCGCTCGGCGTTGTCCCAGAACGGGCCGACGTCGGGGCCCACCCGGACCCCGTCGAGGATCCCGGCGGACGGCAGCATCGGGGCGCCGCAGCCGAGCAGGTAGACGTCGTCGCCGACGGCCCGCCGGATCGCGGCGATCGCCTCGCGGTAGACCTGTTCCCGCGGCAGGTCGGTGGCGCGCCGGCCGGGCACCGCGCCGGCGTAGAGGAAGTCGAGCTTCAGGTACGTGAAGCCGTCGCGCACCGCGTCGGTGACGGCCTGCAGCACGTGGTCGAGCGCCTCCGGCCTCGTCGTGTCGAGGGAGTGGTACGGGCCGCCCCAGTTGTAGCCGGTCGCGAGCGGCCTGCCCTCGTCGTCCTGCACGAGCAGGTCCGGCCGCTGCCGCACGAGGTCGGAGTCCGGGAGGGCGATGAGCGGGGCGAGCCAGAGTCCCGGCCGGAAGCCGGCCGCCCGGATCCTGCCGGCGGTCGCCGCCATGCCGGACGGGAAGCGGTCGTTCGCGCTCCAGTCGCCGACGCGGCGCTCCCAACCGTCGTCGAGCTGGACGACGTCGAACGGATGGCCCGCGAGATCGGCGACCGTGCGGGCGACGAGGTCCTCGTCGATGTCCTCGTAGAACGAGTACCAGCTGCTCCACACCCGGCCGGCACGCCGGTCCCGGGCGCCCAGACGCTCGGCGAGCAGCGCCGCGTAGGCCGCGAAGACCTCCTCCTCGGGACCGAGGCCGAGGTACCAGCCGCCGCCGTCGTGCTCCGTGCGCCCCCACAGCGTGTCCCGGTCGGCCCCGACGCGCGGCGTGCCGAGGCCGAGGGCCCCGAGCAGGAGCACGTCCCCGCCGGGGGCCTCGAGGGCGCCGACGGCGCTGCTCGTGTGCAGGTGAGGGGTGTCGTTCGCGGCGTCGTCGGCGGTCTGCAGGCGGTCCGGGTTGTTCGCGATGCGCAGCGGCGCGCCGGACAGCGGACGCCATCCGCTCGGGCTCCAGGAGTTCCAGCCGTGCCGGTAGAAGGCCGTGTCGTCGAACGGATGGAGGACGGCGACCGGGCCCGGTGCGAGCAGGTGTCCGAACGGCGCCTCCCCGACGACCCCGGTCGTCCGCACCGGCAGGCTGGTTCCACCGAGCGGCAGCTCGCGGAAGATCGGGGCGCTCATCCCTGGAAGTGGGCGACGAGCGCCGGGTCGAGCTGCGGGACGTCGCGCGGGGTGCTGCCGTCGCGGAGGGAGTCGGCGGCGAGTGCACCGGCGGCGACGGCCTCCCTGGCCGCGATCGGCGAGACGGCGGTCGGCGCGCCCGTGGCGACGTGTCGCAGGAACTCGCCCATGGTGAGGAAGTCGGCCTGCTCGTGGCCCTCGCCCTCGCCCTGGATCGGGATCTCGATGTCGCCCTCGAGGGACCAGGTGCGGCGGCGGTTCCAGATCCGGATGACCCCGCCGGGGGTGTCGCCGAAGTTCTCGAGCCGCCCGCGGGTGCCGATGACGGTGTAGTTGCGCCAGTAGTCGGGGGTGAAGTGGCATTGCTCGTAGCTGGCGGTGACGCCGTCGCCGAGATCCATGAGCATCATCGAGACGTCCTCGACGTCGATGACGGGGTTCAGGCCCGTCTGGGCCTCGGGCGGCCAGTTCTCGAACGAGAACCACTCCGGCATGATCTCGCCCTCGCGGCTGCGCCGATCGGTCACATCCCCGTAGACGGTGAGGGTGCCGAGCCCGGTGA
>JBQCCU010000422.1:0-2668 GCA_051961935.1 Amnibacterium sp.
CATGAGCCGGTCGTGCCCCGAGCGGGGCAGCTGCAGCGCGACCGTCTCCTCGACGTCGAACCGGTCCTCGCGGACGAGCAGCGCCACCCCGAAGCGCCGCCCGTCGGTCAGGACCGTGCGCCGGAGGGCACCGATCCGCTCGGGCAGGGTGTCCGACACCTCCTGCAGGGCGAGCAGGTCGGGCTGCTCGCGGTCGACGAGCGCCGCCAGATCGCGCTCACCCCGCCCGTGCCAGCAGTTGTAGGTGATCGCGCGCAGCCCGCTCAGGCCGCGCCCCTTCCCGACAGCGCCACCAGCTCAGCCTGCCCCATCCGGCTGGGGCCTGCGGACGCGCCCTCACTCGGTGCGGTCGCGGGTGTCGACGCCGGGATCGAGCTCGTCCGCTTTGCGCAGACGTCCCTCGACGTCCGTCCGCATCGATTCGGCGTCCGACCGGTGCTGCTCGCTCTCCTCGGCGAGCCGCTCGGCGCGGGCCTGCGCCTGCAGCGCATCCGCCTTCGCCCGGTCGGCCTCGGCCCGGGTCCGCAGCGCCTCCGCCTCCCGCTCGCGGGGCGCGAGCTCGGCGGTCCGGGCGTCCTCGCGCAGCCGCTCGGCGCGCCGCGCGTTCGCCTGCGCGGTCACCCGCCCGCGCACGGCGAGCAGCACCACGACGACGATCACGACCACCACCACGACCGCGATCACGATCCAGACCCAGGGGCTCATCGCGCCACCTCCTGGTGCCGTTCCTAGTCCTGCCGGATGCCGGCGGACGCACTTGACGGCGAATGCTCAGGCGCCGGCCAGCGGGCTCGCCGTCACGTCCGGTAGCCCGCGTACCCCGACAACTGGGGTCGCGGTGGGTTCCGGGCCCCGCCATAGGGTGGTTGCTGCCGGGATCCTCGCTTCAGCTGGGGGGTTGGAGCTCGAGTCGCCGGCGTTGCAGAACGCCGCGGGCGGTCGGTTGGGGAACCGGCCGCCCTGCGTCGTCTCAGGGGCGGTCCCGCTCCTCGATCAGCCAGCCGGCCGTCCGCTCGACGAGTCGCCTGGTGCCCTCGCCGTACGCCGCCGAGTCGTGGCACAGCGCGACGTACCCAGCTAGCGCCAGCGGCCCGGAGCGCACCCAGGCGAGCGGATGCCGCCGGCCGTCCTGCTCGTGCCACGCGATCACGGTGCTCGCCGGGTCGACCTGCAGGTCGGTGTACCGCTCGTCCAGGGTGTCGAAGTCCGTCAGCGCGGCGGTGACCGGATGGCCCGCGGCCACCCGGACGCCCGCGGGCCCGTGCGGCGGATGGAACGTCCGGCCCCGGATCCAGCGGCCCCCGAGCAGCTCGGCCCAGGCGGGCCACCCGGGATAGGTGGTGGCGGTGCTGTGCACGGCGAGGATCGGCCGGCCCGCCGCCGCGTGGGCGAGCAGGCCGGCCTGGGCCTGCGGCCCCGGTTCGCCGGGACCGGCGTCGCCGAGGTTCAGGACGAGCAGGTCGGCGGGCGCGGCGAGCGCCGCCTCCACGTCCGTCCGCACCTCCACGTCGCCGAGGAGCGGGGTCAGGCAGCCGGCGAGCGCGGCGGACGTCGCCTCGAACGGGTGCCAGGGGTCGGCGTAGTCGCCCGCGGCCGAGACGAGGACGCAGCGCACGACGGCTACTGGTTGACCGTGTCGGGGTCCCCGCCCACCCGGCGCTGCTCGTCGAGCGCGTCGATCGCGGCGATCTCGTCGGCGGAGAGCTCGAAGCCGAACAGGTCGAAGTTGGCCTGCATCCGCTCGCGGGAGCTCGACTTCGGGATGACGACGATGCCGTGCTGCAGGTGCCAGCGGAGCACGACCTGCGCGGGCGTCACGCCGTGCGCCTCCGCCGCCGTCCGGATCGGGGCGAGGCCGAACACGTCGTACTTGCCCTGCCCGAGCGGGCCCCACGCCTCGGTGCGGATGCCGTGCGCCTCGTGGAAGGTGCGCAGCTCGCGCTGCTGGAAGATCGGGTGCAGCTCGACCTGGTTCACGGCGGGGACGACCTCGGACGAGGCGAGCAGCCGCTCGAGGTGGGCGACGGTGAAGTTGCTGACGCCGATGCTGCGGGCGCGGCCGTCGGCGGCGAAGCCCTCGAACGTGTGCCAGGTCTCGAGGTAGCGGTCGACGGCGGGCATCGGCCAGTGGATGAGGTACAGGTCGATCCAGCCGAGATCGAGCGCGTCGAGGCTGCGCTGGAAGGCCCCGGCGACGTCGCCCTCGCGGTGGTGGTCGTTGCGGAGCTTCGTGGTGACGTAGAGCTCGTCGCGGGCGATGCCGGACGCGCGCACCGCGGCGCCGACCTCGCGCTCGTTCTCGTACCCGGTCGCCGTGTCGAGGTGGCGGTAGCCGACCTCGAGCGCCTGCTCGACGATCCGCTGCGTGTCCTGCGGCGGCACCTTGAAGACCCCGAAGCCGAGTTGCGGGATCGAGTGGCCGTCGTTCAGGGCGAGATCGGGCACGGCGGGCATGGCGCTCCTCGGGTCGTGTTCGTGGTGGTCCGCAACATTCTGCCCGGCCGAGGGTGCCGCCCTGACCGGCCGGCCTGCACGAACGACGGAGACCTGGGCCCGGCGGGCCGGCATAAAGATGATGGGGGGCCCCTTAGCCCGCCAACAACCCCGTTGGGGGCCGGCCGCCCGGCACGGCGGCCCCCACCGCCCGGCCGAAAATTTGGGAGCCCCA